>JACMOQ010000445.1 GCA_014377905.1 Acetobacteraceae bacterium
GCAGGCTCAGCAGCGAATAGGGCGCGATCCAGCCAAACCCATGATCGTAAACCGTTGCCACTGACGTCGCGGCAAAGCACAACCCAAACCCATAAAACAGCGCATGATGAAAATGCCGCCGCGTGGTCGAAAATGCCCCGTCGATATCGTTGCAGCCATGCCCGCCACCGCCCAGGTTCTTCAAGGTCAGCACATCGCCAACCGCCTCGGCCAATGCGCCTTTGCGCAATGGCGCCGGCCCAGTGTCTCGCCAGAAGCGCCAAGCCGCAATCCCGATGGCAACGAGCGAAAACACGAAGGTCACCCCGGCGGTCCACGCCATTACCGGGAACGGGATCACTGCGTAAAACGCCCCCGGCCCCGAATGGGTGCCGAACAGCGCCGCGCTGGATTGCAGCCCGATCGCCAGGATGAACACCGCCGCCACCAGCAGCGAGGTTACCAGCGAAACGACCGTGCCGTTCTTGGCAAACGCCCGGGCCAGCGGTTGCGGCCAGGCGTATTCCGCGTAGGTCTCGACACGGATTTCGGCGAACACTTTGGGCAGATTAATGCCCCATTCATGCGGCGGCGCGTATTGGCAGGCATAGAAGCACCCAGCGCAGCCATGGCACAAATTCGCCAGATAGCCGATATCGGCCGGCGAAAAATCCCGCCGTAATTCCATCGCGGGGAATACCGCGCAGTAACCCTCGCAATACCGACAAGCGTTGCAGATTTCGAGGTTGCGTCGCGCCTCGGTAATTGCCTCAGTTTCGCGCATGTTTTGCCGCCTCCCGTCCCGCGATGCAGCCAAACACTGTGCCGATGGTCATGCCAAAACCCGCAAGGTAGCCCTTGCCGAGAATATTGCCGGCCATGATTTCGCCCGAGGCAAATAAATTTGCGCTCGGCTTGCCGTCTGCCATCAACACCCGCGCCCGTTCATCCACTTTCAACCCGAGATAGGTGAAGGTGATGCCAGGCCGCAGCGGGTAGCCAACGAACGGCGCCGTATCGATACGTTGCGCCCAGTTGGTTTTGGGCGGGGTCAGTCCCTCGGTCGCGCAGCCATCCAGTTTCGTTGCATCAAACGCACCCGGCCGCACCGACGCGTTATACGCCGCGATCGTTGCGTCCAGCTTTGCCGCATCCAGCCCGAATTTCCCGGCCAGTTCTGCGATGGTGCCAGCGGTCACCGCCGGAAACACCGACGGCATGAACAACGGCACCGATTTGGCATCGCAAATCGAATAGGCAATCTGGTCCGGCTGTTGCGCGATCAAGCGGCCCCAGATCGCATAGCGCTTGGGCCAGACATCCTCGCCCTCATCATAAAACCGATCGCCATGTTTGTTGACGACAACCGAGAACGGCACCGAATCGAGCCGGGTCACAATCCCACCATCGAACTGCGGTGCGCGAGCATCCAGCGCCACCGCGTGAAACTGGGTCGCATCGCCAACTTCGCCCACGCCCTGTGCCAGTAAATTCTTCAACACTCGCCCCTTGGCATAGGGCGTGCCGCGAATAACGAAATTATCCACCGCGTCACCCCAATATTGGCGCATCCAGTCGAGATTGGCCTGAAACCCGCCGGCCGAGGCAATCACGCAGCGCGCCTGCACGGTTTCGGGGAAACCCTTGTGATTGATGCGCACCGCGCGGGCGAACCCGTCATCGAGGTCGATTTCCCGCACCTCGGAATCAAACAGCACATCCACACCAAGCCGTTCGGCGGTGGCATACAACGCATTCAGTAACGCTTTCCCGCCGCCAAGGAAAAACGCGTTGGTGCGCGAAAGTGACAAGGTCCCAGTCAGCGATGGTTGGAACCGCACCCCACAGGCTTCCAGAAACGGCAGTGCCGCCTGCGATGCCCTTATTGTCATCCGCGCCAGATGTTCGTCGGTCTGCCCACCGGTGACCCGATTGAGGTCGTCCCAGTATTCCTCTTCCAAATACGCATCCGTCAGCACCGAGGTCGGTGCATCATGCATCGCGCGCAAATTCCGCGTATGCCGGCTGTTGCCGCCGCGCATGGTTTTGGGCGCGTGTTCCACCACCAGCACTGACGCCCCGCCCTGGCGTGCGGTAATCGCCGCACTCAGCGCCGCGTTGCCGCCGCCAACCACCAACACATCATAAATTCGGGTAAAATCCACCATGCCCCAGCATGTGCACACCGCGGCGAAGTGTGGCAAGACCTGGGATGACCAGGGGGGAACCATGTCACAACTGATCGCCTATATTTCCTGCGCCGAGGATCGTCGCATCGACACCATTCTGGTCGATCCGGTCGGCATGACCCTGGAAAAAATCGCTGAAACCCCTGTGCCAGGCCCGCCCGCGCCAGTAATGAGCATGGCGATGGCGATGTCACCCGACAAACGCGTGCTGACCACCGCGGTGCGTCATCCGCCTTATCCGGCCGACGCCTTCGCGATCAATCCGGCGACCGGCGCGCTGCGCCATCTTGGCGGCACTTTGTTGCCCGAAGCGATGGCCTATATCAGCTCAGTCGCCAATGGGGCGCATCTGCTCGGCGCGTCCTATGCGGCGTCCCTGGTCACCAGTTTGAAATGTGTCAACGGCGTGCCGACCGGGGCACCAACGCAAATCCTCAACACGCCGGAAAAGGCCCATTGTATTGTCGCCGATCCCAGTGGCGAGTTCGTCTATGTGCCGTGCCTGGGCGGTGACGTGATCCTGCGCTTTGCGCTCGATCGGGAGAGCGGCCACTTAACGCCGCTGTCGAACGTGCCGGTGCGCAAGGGCGCCGGGCCGCGCCATTTGTGTTTTGCACCGTCTGCCCCGTTCGCCTATTGTGTTAACGAGCTTGACGCGACGATTGATGTTTATGCCACCAATGCGGGCGCGTTCACCCATCTGGCAACCGCGCGACAATTGCCGGAAGGCAGCACTGGCCGGATCGCCGCCGCCGATATTCACCTGACCCCAGACGGCAAATTCCTTTACGCCAGTGAACGGATGACCAATATCCTGTCGATTTGGGCGGTCGATCCCGCCACCGGTTTACTGGCCGCTAGGGGCAACGTGCCGTGCGAGCCCGGCCC
>JACMOQ010000446.1 GCA_014377905.1 Acetobacteraceae bacterium
CTGATTTGCGATGTCGCCACCGGCATGTACGCCTATCAGTCCGTCGCAACCGCGTTATACGCCCGCCGCGATGTCGGGGTTGGGCGCTGGATCGATGTCAGCCTGATGGCATCAGGCGCCGCGTTCATGGGCCATCGCAGCCCCGAAGCGATGCTCGAATCCGGCCCGTTAATGTCGCCCAACGTGCCGGCCGGCGGCTACCAGACACGGGATGGCTGGGTCATGGTGGCGCTGGTCACCGAAGCCCATTTCGTCCACTGGTGCACCGCGATGCAGCGCCCCGACCTGCCCAGCGATCCGCGCTTCAACAGCTTTCCCCAGCGCGCCAAGAACGAGGCCGCGTTGCTCGAAATCGTGCGCGATACCATGCAAACCGAAACCAGCGCCGTCTGGCTCGACCGACTGCGCACCGCCGATGTGATTTGCGATCCGGTCACCAGTCTGCGCGATTGGTATGCCGATCCGCATGTCCAGGCGATCGGGGCGGCGTCTGTGCTCGATCAGCCCGGTCTCGGCGCGTTCCACGTTCCGCGTACTCCCGGTGCGATGGCGGCGACCGAGGCAGCATTGACCCCGGCGCCGCGTGCTGGCCAGCATAGCGGTGCAATTCTCGCGGAGGGCGGCTGGTCCGATGACGAAATCGCAGCCCTTTTGGGAGACGCCGCATGATCGGATCTCCGCTCCACCGCCGCACATTACTCGGCGCGATGGGTGCCACCGCCTTCGCCGGGCCGGTCCGTGCTGCGGCGCCGATCCGCTTGGGGGTGCTGCGCACTGTCTCACCCGCGCCATTCTATATCGCCCACAGCCGCGGGTTTTTCGCAGCCCAGGGTCTGGAGGTCGAATTCAAGTTCTTCCAGGCCGCCCAACCGATCGCGGCCGCCGCCGTGGCCGGTGACATCGATGTCGGCCTAACAGCGCTCACCGGTGGGTTTTTCGCCCTGGCCGGCAAAGGCGAATTACAAGTCATCGGCGGCGGCTTGCACGAAACCAAGGGCTTCAATCTGACGGCTGTGCTGGTTTCGCGGCAGGCTTATGATGCGGGACTGATTACGCTCGACAAGCTCCCTGGGCACAGCTTCGGCATCACCCAGCTTGGCAGCTCGTTCCACTACATGCTCGGGCAACTGGCGGCGGCCAAGAAGTTCGACATCAAGTCGGTCACCTTGCGGCCGTTGCAGCAAGTGCAGAACATGGTTGCTGCCGTGCGGTCCGGGCAGGTCGATGCCACCATGGCGATTGCGTCGATGGCCCGCCCGATGGAAGCGGCGGGGGAGGCCAGGATCATCGGCTGGGTCGGCGATTACGTGCCGTATCAGATCACTGCGTTATTCGCGGCCGCGCCCATGATTGCGACCCGTGCCGATGATTTGCAGAAATTCTGCCGTGCCTATCAGGCTGGAGTTGCTGCGTACCGCGCCGCTTTTCTGCGTTTCGATGCAGCTGGCAAGCCGCTTTATGATGCCGCGACCGATGCCGCGATTGCCGATATCACCAAATATGTCTTCACCGGCGATCCGGCGGCGGCCAGCAAAATCAAGGCCGGCATCGGCTGGTACGACGTGGGCGGCGCGCTCGATGTCGCCGACGTGAAGGCGCAGTTGACGTGGTTCGCGGCAGAGGGGCTGGTCAAGGGCCCGATTGATCCGGACGGCATCATCGACACACGGTTCCTGCCGATCAGATGACGGTTACCACGGCCACGGCGATCATTCTGCTGGTGGCCGCCGAGATGATAGGTGCCCTGGCATCACCGCCCTGTCCCTTTAGGGCCTCTCAATATCCTGGCTAGTAGGCCAGCGGGAGAGATGGTCATTGGCCCGGCGCCAGTCCATGTTCTAATATCGCCTATGATCGATGTCCGCGAACCCATTCTGCACCCGGTGCCAATTGCCGATCTACGCCCGACCCAGATCACGGTCGGCATGCGGGAGGTTGCGGCCAAGC
>JACMOQ010000053.1 GCA_014377905.1 Acetobacteraceae bacterium
GATACCGTGGCTGTCATGGCCGGCGAGGTTGGCGTTGGTGCAATGGCGCATGACAATTTCGGCTTCGGCCGCGGGCGCGCCGGCGGCAATCAGCAGGGCCTCACCGATTTCGGTCAGGCGGGCGGCTGGGATTTTGGGCATGGTCTCGGGTTCCTTTCCGGGCGACGGGCACGAACCTCCCACGCAGGCGATTTTCGGGCAATGTCAGGGCAAGGCTAAAACTTCGCTCGATTGGACGATACGCTGACCCTGCCGGCAGGCTCAGCGTCATCGACGACATACCGGCTCAGGGCATTGCCAATTTTCCGCGTCAGGTGCTCGACCGGTTCGAACGCAATCGCGGCCAGCAGGCTGAGGCAGATTGACGCCACGACAATCAGCCAGAGTATGTGCGGCGCGAGAATACCGCCCTGATGCGCCCACACCACCATCCCGGCGGAAAACGATGCCAGAACCGAAAAATGCACCAGATAAAGCGGGAACGATATCCGCCCGAGCCATTGCGACAGCGCTGTCGAAAACAGCCAATCCAGTTGATGACTAGCCAGGACGCAAAATACGAAAGCAGCCGAGAGCAGCGAAAACGCGAGGACACGGCCAGTGCCCGCCAACGGCACGCTTGCCGCCATCACCATGCAGGCCGCTGCAATCGCGGGAAAGCCGGACGCGTAGCGCGCGCCGCGCAGGCGCGAAAATACCCCATCGGCCCGCCAGCGTCCGAACATCACCCCCGCGATAAAGCAGGCGAGATAGGACCGGCAGACCAGCAACAGCACGGTCAAAGCCAGTAAAGTCAGGGTTTTCCGCCGAATATGACGGTCACCCAGAAGCACCACGAACACCAGGATTGAGCCAAGCAGCTCAATACTCATTGTCCAAAGCGGGGGATTGAGCGAGCTCGTTTCGGTATGACGAAAATAAACATCGGCAAATGCGAACGAGAAAAGATCTGGGAGGCGATAGCGTATTGATAGAACTTCACCGAGCCAGTCTTGGTGTCGCAGAATCGCCGCGGCCTCGTGCGTGAAGGTCAGCCCGAATTGATACAATATGAACACGATCGCACAGGAAAAGAAAATAGGAATGGTCAGGCGCGGATAGCGCTTGATCGCGAGCCGCACGACGCCGGCCACCGATCCGGTCCGCCAATAGGCGACTGAAAGGGCATCGCCGGACAAGACGAAAAACACCGCGACGTCGAACTCGCCATTGAGGAAAATGCGGTAAAGCAGGCTGGTCGATGTCGGGTCCGGCACCGTCAGGATGCTGACGGCGTGAAAGCACATGACGGAAAATGCCGCCCAGCCCCGGACCCCATCAATGCTGAGTTGCCGCCCCGTGTCGGCTTGAGCCTGGTCCGCGCCCGCTTCCATGTTTACCTATCTGAAATCATGCGTTCTTGCGCAGAATGCCTGTCAACGGCTGTAGCACGCAGGCAAAACAGTTGCCAACGATTGACGGTGTTGCGAACCCACATACCCAATGCGGTCGGCAGTTGGTCGTAGGTTGAAAGATCGCTAGTCTGACCAGACGATAACCTGAACGGATTGCCGGATGCCCGACTATCGCACCATCACCACCGAGGTCTCCATCGACCGGGCCTTTGGGGGCGAGGGCCTCTTCAACAGGTTGCCATGATCCCGTCCTGGCACCCTGACCGCCTGTCCGCCCGCCTGCCGGCATTGCGGGCGCGGGCGCGCCTGGCTACCGACACACGCCGGTTTTTCACCGAACGCGACTATCTCGAAGTCGAAACTCCCTACGCGGTGCCGGCGCCGGGCGAGGACGTCCACATCGCCACCTTCCGCACAAGCCAGACCTATCCCCAAGGCGGTGGGCGCGATTTGTGGCTCCATACTTCGCCCGAATTTGCAATGAAAAAGCTGCTCGCCGGCGGTGTCGGGCGGATTTTCCAGCTTGCCCGGGTGTGGCGCAACAACGAAGCCTCCGACACCCATTCTGCTGAGTTCACCATGCTGGAATGGTATCGCCCGAATGGCACGCTCGCCGATCTGATGGATGAAACCGAGGCGCTGCTGCGCGCGGTGCTGCCGGAACAGCTAACCTGCCGGGGCATGGCAATCGATCTCGCCGCGTTCGAGCGCCTGACCGTGGCCGATGCCTTTACCCAATATGTCGGGGCCGATGTGCTGGGAACCGCCGACGATGCCGCGGCGCTGGCCGCCCAGGCCGGCACGCGGCTGCGCGTTGGCGAGGATTAGGAGGATCTGTTTTCCCGCCTGCTGCTCGAACGGATCGAACCCGCCATCGGGCAAAGCCACCCCACCTTCCTCACCCACTGGCCCACCGCCCAAGCGGCCCTCGCACAGCGCGATCCCGCCGACCCGCGGGTGGCGGAGCGGTTCGAACTTTTCGCCGGCGGAATGGAACTCGCCAACGCCTTTGTCGAGCTGACCGACCCGGTCGAACAGCGCGCCCGCTTTGTCGCCGATCGTGCCCGCCGCCATGCGTTGTATGGCGGGCCGGATTGGGCGGTGGATGAGGATTTTCTCGCAGCCCTCGGCCATGGACTGCCGGCGTGCGCTGGCATTGCGTTGGGGTTTGATCGGCTGGCAATGCTGGCGGCAGGGGTGAACCGGATCGACGATGTGCTATGGTTGGCCTGATATTGGCCTGATAGAGAGCACGATGCGCCGTTTCTCGATCCTTCTGATTTCGCTGCCCCTGCTTGCGGGCTGCGTCAGCCTTGCCGAGCTGCGGGCCGAGCGCGAAGCCCAGCTTGGTGGTTTCATCGGCCAGTCCGAGGCCGATCTGGTGCGCGCGCTCGGGGTGCCAAGCCGGCAATTTGAGTCTGATGGCCGGCGCTTCCTCGCCTATCTTGACCGACGGGTTGATCTGGTGCCCGGCTACATGCCGTTCCGACCCTATGGGTATGGTTTTGGCTATGGACCGGGGTTTCCGCCGCAGGCGATTGAGCGCAGTTGCGAAACGAC
>JACMOQ010000447.1 GCA_014377905.1 Acetobacteraceae bacterium
CGCCACTGGATGCCGTTGAGGGCCGCCACCCGACCGCCAAACCCGCCAGCCCGTGCGTCAACATGCCCGTTGACCAGGGTTGCGCCGTTGAACACCACGTGGGCGAGCGGCCCGTTGGCGCCGAAATCGACGGTGCCACCACCGAGGTTGAAGGTTCCTGAAATAACAACCCGGCTGCTGGCATCGACCGCCAATCCAGCAGCCAACAGCGCGGCAAAGCTGGTGTTGGCGATATCGGCCTCGCCGTTATTGCTGATCGCGATGGCACCGGTGTTACGCATATCGCCCAGCAGCACCAGGGTCCCGCCATTGACCGTAATGGTGCCGCTGTTGACCAATGTGCCGAAGGTGAAGCCGGCCTGGATCCCGACCGCCAGGGTCTTGCCCGCGCTGACCACGATCGTGCCGGCAGTGGCAAGCGTTGTCGCTGCAATCAGCGTGCCGGTGCCTCGGACGGTCAAACTGGTCTGGCTGCCGATGCCCAACGCCGCACTGCCTGACAGCACCCCACCCAATGAAATCGCGGCATTGTCGATTGTTTCGCTATCGGCGAAATTGAAACCACCGCTGGCAATGGTCAACTGCCCCGCCAAGCTGCCATCTTCGGCGCGCAAAACCAGCCCGTTTCGCGCAACGAGGCTGCCGGCGACCACCAGCGCGCCGCGCCAGCCAATACTGTCGAGCGTGCCGCCCGATGCGAGCAGCACACCCCCCGCGGCGGTGATGCTCGCATTGCGCAACGTGCCAACCAGATTCAGCGTGCCGGCCTGAAGCGCGATGCTTGCGGTGGTCAGGATGCCGCCGACCGATAAAGTTGCCCGCCCGTTGGTCAGGATCAGTCCGCCGACCGTCTGGGTGCCGCTCTGGTTCACCACATAGGCAACCGTGCCGGCCAGGCTCGCGGTTGCGGTCGCGTCGGGAACGCCGGTCGGCGTCCACAAATTCGCGTCGCCAAAACTGCCGGTAAGGCCGAGCCATTGCGGGGCGGCCTGGGTGGCGGGCGGAAAAATATTGGTGATGGGGCTCGCGACAAAATCGGTGGTGATGGTGCCGGTGCCAAGGCCGTTCAGTTCGCCGGCACTGTAAGTATGGGCGCCCCCGAGGCTGACGGTAATCACCTCACCAGGCGCGCTGCTGTTGGAAAAGCGCAGGCTGTTGCTCGGCAGGTCGAATTGGGACGTGTTGGCGAAATCCGCCATGATGACAGCGCCGGCGACCCAGCCACTGATCGTGATGGTGTCCGATCCCGTGCCCGGATGGGTGGCAATCTCGAAAGTGCCGTTATTGTCGATGAAACGCGCGTTGACGTGATTGCTGACAAGGCCGCTGGCATCAACCAGTTTGAAAATGCCGCCATTGCCGATCTGGGTCTGCCCGACCGGGACCGGGTTGCCGACCTGATAATCGGTCAGCCCGCCCGCGATCAGCAGCCCGCCTGCCGTCTGCAGGATGCCGGCGTTGCTGATCGCGCCGTCGCTGCCCGCCAGGGTCAGCGTCCCGGACTGGACGATAACCGTTCCTTGATTGCGGGCGAGCGCGAGGGCTGCCAACCCATTGGCCAGCACCGTGGCGTCCGGACCGAGGCTGGGGTGGGTCAACCGAACCTGCCCGCCGGGCGTCGCTAAATTGGCGCCAATGATCGCCGCAAGTGCGGTACTACTCCCGAGCGCGATCGTTGCGGCATTAATCAGGCCTGAGGACGACAATACTGCCCCGGCGGCACTGAGATCGATGCTGCCGGCGAGGCTGCCGGTGCTATCCAGAAAGCGGCTTGTGCCGTCCGCGGTCAGCGTCGCACCGGCCGAAACCACGGCCGGGCCCTGCCACACGATGCTGCGCAAGGCGAGGTTGCTAAAGCTGAAATGCCCGGCATCGGCATCGACGGTGCCGTTGACCAGGGTTGCACCTCGCAGCGCGGCACCGCTGAGGGGGCCTCCCGCCCGAAAATCCAGGGTGGCGCCACCGAGATCGAGTGTCCCGGCCAACACCAGAATGCCTGCGGGATCGATCGCGATGCTGCCAGCAAGCAAGCCTGCCAGGGTTATGGTGCCCGCAGCCAGATCAAGCTCGGCGCCGGCGGCCACGCTGATGCTGCCAGTGTTGCTAAAGCCGGTGGTGCCAGTGCCACCCAGAGTCAGCGTGCCGCCTGTTACCTTTATATGACCCGCATTGGCTAAGCTGCCGGTCGTCAGAAACTTTGCGACGCCCGTGCTCGCCTGAAGCGTCCCGTGGCTGCCAAGCGCAAGCCCGGCGGCGGCGACCAATGTGGCGCCAAGATCGATGACTAGGTGATCAAGCGTTTCACGATCGGCAATTGTCACCGTGCCGCCCGCGACGGTCAGTCGGCCGTCGCTGACGCCATCGGCTGCAAACACGTTGATGCCATTGCGAACGGTCATACCGGAGCCGACGGCGAGGTCGCCAATCCAGGTGACGTTGTCGAGCGTGCCGGCGCTGCCCGCGAGCAAGCGGCCAGCGGTTTGCGTTACGATCGTGTTCCGCAGAGTGCCGGGCAAATACAGCACGCCGTGCGCAAGCGCCACGCCAGCGGCGGCACTTAACGTGCCACCGACAGTTAGCGTTGCAAGCGCATTGTTGATGATGGCGGCGGCAAGGGTGGTGGTGCCGGACTGGGTCACGACATAGGCCGCCGTGCCGGACAGGCTGGCGTTTTCACCCGCGCCCGGCACGCCCGCTGGTGCCCACTGGCTGGCATCATTGAAATTGCCGGTCAGCCCAAGCCATTGCCGCGTGCCAGGCACAAAAGCCGGCAGGATATTGGCGGCCGCGACAAAGCTGGGCGCAATGCTGGCCCCACCGAGGCCCACCAGCTCGGTCGCGATGAAATGATGGCCGCTCGCAAAGGTGATCTCGGCGCGGGACAGTCCGCTTGCGGGGTCAAGGAACACCAGGGTCTGGCTGGTCGCATCAAACTGCGAAATGCTGCCAGCGGCGGCGATGATGCTGTCGCCATCGGTAAAGCCGCTAACTGCAATCACCGCCGGCGGCGCTGTCCCGGCAATGGTTGCGAGCGTTAATGTGCCGGCCCCGTCGGCAAAAATAATGTTGGCCCGTGTGCCAGTACTGGTCTGGGTCGACGTGAAATCGACCTCGACCACCCCGCCATTGCCGATGATGATCTGGCCGGTGGCGACAGCAATGCCGGGTTGATAGTCGGAATAGGCATCGAGCCGCAACACCCCGCCGTTGACGACAATGCGGCCCTGATTAGTGGCAGTAACAGGCGAATAGGACGTCCCAACCGCACTGCCGTTGGCGTTGCCGGACAGCGTAAGGCTGCCGGATTGCACCAGCACGGTGCCAAAATTGCGGGCGAGCCCAAGCACCGCATTGCCGTTTGCGCGCAAAACGACGTTGGCGCCTAAGGTCGGGCCAACGACGGAGCTCTGCTCGTCTGCCAGGATCGTCCCGGCCAGCGTCGCGGTGTCGATCGCCCCGGCCACGCCTAACGCAATGGTCAGGTTATCAAGCGTCCCGGTTTCCAGCAGCCGACCGCCCGCGGCGATGCTCAGCGTCCCGGCCGCAATGCTGCTGGTCGCATCGGCAAAAACAGTCATGCCGGATGGCACGGTCCAGGAGCCGGTCCACGTCACCCGGCTCAAGGTGAGTTCATTGCCACCAAACACTGCGCCGGCTGCGTCAACCGTGCCGTTGCTCAGGGTCTCACCGCGGAATTCTACCCGGTTCAGCAGGCTGCCCGGACGAAAATTCACCGTCGCGCCGCCGAGGCCAAGCGTGCCCGCCAGTGCAAGCGTACTTGCACTATCAACACTGATCGTGCCGGCAGTCAGCGCGGCCCACGATAATGCGTTGGCGGTGATATCGAGCAGGCCGCCATTAGTGAGTGCAATGGTTCCGGTGTTGCCGACCCCGATCGGACCACGCAGCGCTTGGGCAATGGTAAAGCTTGCCGGCACAATAAGTGTGCCACCCGACACCAGGACAGTCCCGCTATTGCCCAGTGTGCTGGCGCCGAGGGTCAGGGTCTGGCCGGTTGCAACGCTAATCACGCCGGCATTGCGAAAAGTGGTCGCGGCCAGTAATGCGCCAGATGTGCCGGCCGCGATCGTCCCGCTTTGGATGTCGATGCTGGTCAGGCTGGCCAGAACACCACTAACGCTGAGCGTGGCGAGCGCATCGCTTACCACGAGACCACCGACGATCACTGCGCCGGATGTGCTGACGCCATACGCGTTTGTGCCACCCAGGGTCGCAATATCCGCCGTACCGGGCGTGCCGGTCGGTGACCACGCAGCGTTGCTGTTGAACAGCGCGGTCTGGCCATTCCATTGCTTGGTGGTCACCGCGACCCCTTCAAATTCCTGTGCGGCGCCTGAAAGGGCGTCCCCGTCGTCAGTCTCAGTCGATGCGGTATCATCCAGAGACCGCAGTGGATTATGAAATCACCGCTACCGTGCTGGGAATTCGTAAATTAACGGTTAAAAACGCAGCATCTGGCCGATTTCCGCAGCGGCTCGGGTGGTGCGGCATGCGCCCTTGCCATAGGTGGCCCGAGGTTTGCCACTGGACTCGGATCGACCGATCCTCTAGACCGCCGTCCTTCCACCGGAACGCGGGAGATTTTTGGGCGTGTCGATATCACCGTTCCTACGCAGGCTCGGCGGTGCCAGCTCCCGAAGTCGCATGGACCGCGGTCCCCCCTGAACGCCTCGCGCATGTAATGTGCCGAGAAAACAAGGATTTGGGATTATGGCTAAAAAGATCGTCGGCTATATTAAGCTGCAAATTCCAGCCGGCAAAGCGAACCCTTCGCCGCCAGTTGGCCCGGCATTGGGCCAACGCGGCTTGAACATCATGCAGTTCGTCAAGGAATTCAACGCTGTCACCGCACAGATGGAGCCGGGCACGCCAACCCCGGTCGTCATCACCGCCTTTGGTGACCGTACCTTCACTTTCATCACCAAAACCCCGCCCAACACGCATTTTCTTAAGAAAGCGGCCGGGATCACCAAGGGCACGACCACCCCAGGCAAGGGCGCAGCGTCGGGCCGGGTGACCACGAGCCAGCTGCGTGATATCGCGGCGATCAAGATGAAGGACATGAACGCCAGCGACGTCGATGGCGCCGTGCGGATGTTGACCGGTTCGGCCCGCTCGATGGGTCTCATTGTGGTGGAGGGCTGATTATCATGGCACACAACAAACGCCTGACCTCCGGCTATGCCGCATTCGACCGCAACCAGTCTTTTGACCTCGCCGCCGCGATCGCGCTGGTCAAATCCAATGCCCGCGGCAAGTTCGACGAAACCATTGAAATCAGCCTCAATCTCGGGATCGATCCGCGTCATGCCGATCAGATGGTCCGGGGCGTTGTCGGGCTGCCGAATGGCACCGGCAAGTCGGTCCGCGTGGCGGTGTTCGCCCGTGGCGCCAAAGCCGAGGAAGCCCTCGCCGCTGGTGCCGACGTGGTCGGTGCCGACGATCTGGCCGAAAAGGTTCAGGCTGGCGACATCCAGTTCGACCGCTGTATTGCAACGCCGGACATGATGGGTCTGGTTGGTCGTCTCGGTAAAATTCTCGGGCCGCGCAACTTGATGCCGAACCCACGTCTTGGCACCGTCACCATGGACGTCAAAGGCGCGGTGACCGCCGCCAAGGCCGGACAGGTTGAATTCCGTGCCGAAAAGGCTGGCATTGTCCATGCCGGCATTGGCAAGGCATCGTTTCCGACCGACGCGCTGCTGGAAAACGCCCGCGCTTTCGCCGATGCGATCCTTAAGGCCAAGCCGGCTGGCGCGAAGGGCACCTACCTGCAAAAAGTTGCGGTCAGCTCGACCATGGGCCCCGGCGTGCGCGTCGATGTCGCAACCGTCGGTGCCGGCACCGCGCTTTAACCAAATACGCCGCCGGTTCGCCGGCGGTGGGCAGGGGGCGGGAGCCCCCGAACCTGTCCAAGACCGCATGTTGTTAACGGCGCCATTCGCGGCGTGTCGGGCATTAAAGACCTGATCCAAGGTCGCACGTGGGAGACGGGGAAGCCCGGGATTTCAGCCCATTTTCCTTTGTGGAGGATGGGTCCCTGGCGGTTCCGCAAGACCGGGCGTTGCAAGACGCTCCGGGGACAGGCGAACCGGGACAGTTCAACGTCGGCAACGACTGCGAAGTGCCCTATGGGTAAACCGGTCGGAGATGATGTCAATCATTGCCGACCACCGATGGAGACGGGATTTGGGCCGTACGGAGAAGCACGCCTTCGTCGACCTCCTCGCCGCCGTATTCGCCGAGACGTCGATGGTTGTGGTTACCCAGAACAAGGGTTTAACTGTGGCCGAATCGACTAATCTGCGACGCCGGATGCGCGAAGCTGGGGCGACGTTCAAGGTTGCCAAGAACCGGCTGGCCGTCCTTGCTTTGCATGGGACCCGCTTCGACAGCATCGCACCACTGCTTAAGGGACCGACCGCGCTTGCGTGGGCTCGGGATCCGGTTGCCGTGGCGAAAGCTGCTGTCGAGTTCGCCAAAACCAACGATAAGTTCGTCATTCTCGGTGGTGCGCTTGGCACCCAGGCACTCGATGTGGCTGGGATCAAGGCATTGTCGGAATTGCCGTCGCTGGACGTGCTGCGCGCCGGATTGGTGGGGATGATCCAAACCCCCGCCACTCGTATCGCGGGCATTCTTCAGGCGCCGGGCGGACAAATCGCGCGGGTTTTGGCGGCCTATGCCAACAAAGACGACGCAGCCGAGGACGCAGCCGAAGCAGCCTGAGTTTTGCCGAAGGCGAATATATCGCCCGAGGCTTTTGTGGAACCCCAGTTGCCCTGCCAAGGGCTACCCTTGCATGGAATCGGCAAGGGCCTAGATTAAGGAAGATATGAAGATGGCCGATCTCGCGAAAATTGTGGACGACCTGTCCGCCCTGACCGTTCTCGAAGCTGCTGAGCTTTCGAAGATGCTCGAAGAAAAATGGGGCGTATCCGCCTCTGCGCCGGCTGCTGCCGCCGCTGCCGCGCCGGCTGCGGTTGCTGCTGTTGTTGAAGAGCAGACTGAATTCACCGTGATCTTGGCCGCCGCCGGCGACAAGAAGATCAACGTGATTAAGGAAATCCGCACCATCACCGGTCTTGGGTTGAAAGAAGCCAAGGACTTGGTTGAAGGCGCGCCGAAGACTGTGAAAGAGAGCGCGACCAAGGATGAGGCCGCGAAGATCAAGAAGGCATTGGAAGAGCAGGGCGCGACTGTCGAAGTCAAATAACGCTTCTTTTGCTGGACTAGCTGAATACGGGTGGGGACCGCTTTGCGAAAGCAGGGCGGACCCTGCCCGGTTCGGCGTTGCTAATGACCGACTTGCGACCAGACTACATAGCGACCGACTGCACCAGACCACTGACGGGAAATAGGCATGAACGCGATCTCCAGATCCTTCACCGGGCAAAAGCGCATCCGCAAGAGCTTCGGACGCATCCCCGAACTGGCCCGGATGCCAAACCTGATTGACGTGCAGCGCTCCAGCTACGAAGCGTTCCTGCAGATGGCCACCCCGCATGACAGCCGGACCAATACCGGTCTGCAGGAAGTGTTCAAATCGGTTTTCCCGATCGATGATTTCGCCGGCCGCGGACGGCTGGAATTTGTCCATTACGAACTCGAAGACCCGAAATACGACGTTGAGGAATGCATTCAGCGTGGCATGACCTATGCCGCGCCGCTGAAGGTGATCCTCCGTCTGATCGTCTGGGATCTCGACGAAGATACCGGCGCGCGCTCAATCCGCGACATCAAAGAACAGCCGGTTTACATGGGCGATATGCCGCTCATGACCGATAACGGCACCTTCATCATCAACGGCACCGAACGCGTTATCGTCAGCCAGATGCACCGGTCGCCGGGCGTGTTCTTCGATCACGACAAAGGCAAGACCCATTCGTCGGGCAAGTATTTGTTCGCCGCCCGGATTATTCCTTATCGCGGCTCGTGGCTCGATTTCGAATTTGACAGCAAAGACCTCGTGTATGTGCGCATCGATCGCAAGCGCAAGCTGCCGGTCACTACGTTGCTGTATGCGCTCGAAGGCGCCAATACCGAGAAATTGCGCGAAGCCCGCCAAGCCCAGGGGCTCGATATCGACCTTGGCGAAATCCGTGGCATGGATTCGGGAGAAATCCTTAATACCTTTTATTCGCAGGTGGTTTTCACCCGCACCGCCAAGGGCTGGGCGCGTCCTTTCGATCCCGAGGCGTTCCGCGGCATCAAGCTGCTCGATCCGCTGGTGGATGCCGATACCGGCGAAGTGGTGGCTGATTCGGAAACCAAGCTGACCGCGCGCACCGTCCGCAAGATCGCCGAACAGACCAAGGAAGTGCTGGTCGGCCGCGCCGATCTGCTAGGCCGGTTTGTTGCTGAGGATATCGTCAACGTAAATTCCGGTGAGATTTGGGCCGAAGCTGGTGAAGAACTCGCCGAAGCCCGCCTCGCCGCGCTGGAAGATGCCGGCATCGATCGTTTGCCGACCCTTGCGGTCGATCAGTCGAACGGCGCCTGGATGCGCAACACCCTGGCCGTCGACAAGAACACCAATCGCGACGACGCGCTGGTCGATATCTACCGCGTCATGCGCCCCGGTGAGCCGCCGACGCCGGACACCGCCGAAGCCCTGTTCCGCGGTCTGTTCTTCGACAGCGACCGCTATGACCTGTCTGCCGTTGGCCGGGTGAAGATGAACATGCGCCTCAGCATGACAGTCGATGACCAGATGCGGGTGTTGCGCAAGGAAGACATCCTGCGCACGGTCAAGACGTTGTGCGACCTGAAGGACGGCCGTGGCTCGATCGACGACATCGACAATCTCGGCAATCGCCGGGTACGCTCGGTGGGCGAGTTGATGGAAAACCAGTATCGCGTCGGGCTGCTGCGCATGGAGCGCGCCATCCGTGAACGCATGGGCTCGGTCGATATCGACACGGTAATGCCGCATGATCTGATTAATGCCAAACCGGCGGCAGCGGCGGTGCGCGAATTCTTCGGCAGCTCGCAGCTCAGCCAGTTCATGGATCAGACCAATCCGCTTTCGGAAGTCACCCATAAGCGCCGCCTGTCCGCGCTTGGGCCTGGCGGTCTGACACGGGAACGTGCGGGCTTCGAAGTGCGCGACGTGCACCCGACGCATTACGGCCGCATCTGCCCGATCGAAACCCCGGAAGGCCCGAATATCGGCCTGATCAACTCGCTGGCCACTTACGCAAAGGTCAATAAATACGGGTTCATCGAAACCCCATATATGTTGGTCAAGGACGGGGTGGTGCAGCCGGGCCCGCGCTATCTGTCTGCGATGGAAGAAGAAAAGCTCGTCGTCGCCCAGGCCGATGCGCCGATGGATGCTGGCGGCAAGTTCACCCAGGACCTCGTTTCGGTACGTCGCCAGGGCGATTTCCGCTTAGTCAAGCCGGAAGATGTGACCGCGATTGACGTCTCGCCCAAGCAGTTGGTGTCGGTCGCTGCGGCGCTGATCCCGTTCCTGGAAAACGACGACGCCAACCGCGCGCTGATGGGTTCGAACATGCAGCGCCAAGCTGTGCCGCTCATCCGTGCCGATGCGCCTTTGGTCGGCACTGGCATGGAAGCAGCGGTTGCCCGCGACTCCGGGGCGACGATTATTGCCCGCCGCGAAGGGGTGATCGACCAGATCGATGGCGCCCGCATCGTGGTACGTGCCACGGCCGAAGACGGCACCACCAAGGGCGTGGACATTTATCGTCTGCGCAAGTTCATGCGCTCCAACCAGTCAACCTGTATCAACCAGCGCCCGTTGGTCCGGGTTGGTGACGCGGTGCGCGAAGGCGATATTATCGCCGACGGCCCGTCCACCGAACTCGGCGAATTGGCGCTCGGGCGCAACGTGCTCGTGGCCTTCATGCCGTGGAACGGCTACAACTTCGAAGACAGCATCCTGATCTCTGAACGTATCGCCCGCGATGACGTGTTTACTTCGATCCATATCGAGGAATTCGAAGTCATGGCGCGTGACACCAAGCTCGGCCAGGAAGAAATCACCCGCGACATTCCGAACGTGGGCGAAGAAGCGCTGCGCAACCTCGACGAAGCCGGTATTGTCTATATCGGCGCCGAAGTTAATCCGGGCGATATTCTGGTCGGCAAGGTGACGCCGAAGGGCGAAAGCCCGATGACCCCGGAAGAAAAGCTGCTGCGCGCGATCTTTGGTGAAAAAGCGTCCGACGTGCGCGATACTTCGATGAAGCTGCCGCCGGGCACCACTGGCACCATCGTCGATGTCCGCGTCTTCAGCCGTCGTGGCGTTGACAAGGACGAACGCGCGATGGCGATCGAGCGTTCGGAAATTGAACGTCTGGCCAAGGATCGCGACGACGAAAAGGCCATCCAGGAACGATCATTCCTTGCCCGCTTGCGCGAAAAACTGCTCGGCGGAAAAGCCTCGGGCGGGTTCAAGGGCATTAAGGCTGGGACGATCATCACCGAAGAAGTGCTCTCGGAGCACGTCCGCGGCACTTGGCGCCATATTGGCATCGCCGACGATGCGGTGATGGCGGAAATGGAAGTTCTGCGTCGTGAATACGATGCGGCTGTTGCCCGCCTGCAGGCCCGCTTTGACAGCAAGGTCGATAAGCTCCAGCGCGGCGACGAATTGCCGCCCGGCGTGATGAAGATGGTCAAGGTGTTCGTGGCGGTGAAGCGCAAGCTGCAACCGGGCGACAAAATGGCCGGCCGGCATGGCAATAAGGGCGTGTGTTCGCGGGTTGTGCCGGTCGAAGACATGCCGTTCATGGAAGATGGAACCCATGTCGATCTGGTGCTCAACCCGCTTGGCGTGCCGAGCCGGATGAATGTCGGTCAGATCCTTGAAACCCATCTTGGCTGGGCTTGCGCGACTTTGGGCAAGCAGGTCGGGGAACTGGTCGAGAATTATCGCCGCACCGGCGCCGAGCGGGAAAAGCTGCTTGAACGCCTGCATGATATTTATGGCGACGAGGTCTATGCCGAACAGATCGCCCAGATGAGCGAGAGCCAGCTGCTCGAACTGTCCGACAACTTGAAAAAGGGCATCCCGATTGCCACTCCGGTGTTCGATGGCGCGCGAATGGGCGATATCGAAGGCATGCTGACCAAGGCGGGCCTCGACACGTCTGGCCAAGTGGTGCTGACCGATGGCCGCACGGGCGAACCGTTCGGCCGCAAGGTCACGGTTGGCTACATCTATATGCTCAAGCTGCATCACTTGGTTGACGACAAAATCCACGCCCGCTCGATCGGTCCTTACTCGCTCGTCACCCAGCAGCCGCTTGGTGGTAAGGCCCAATTCGGCGGCCAGCGCTTCGGCGAAATGGAGGTTTGGGCGCTCGAAGCTTACGGCGCCGCCTACACGCTGCAGGAAATGCTGACCGTGAAGTCCGATGACGTGTCCGGCCGCACCAAGGTCTATGAAGCCATTGTGCGCGAACAGGACAATTTCGAGGCAGGCATTCCCGAAAGCTTCAACGTGCTAGTCAAGGAACTGAAATCCCTGGGCCTGAACGTTGATCTGGACATGCACGCCACCTGATACCGCGACCGGTCCGGGCGCCACCGCCTGGACCGTTTTCGACCCAAGCTTACGATCGCCGGCCGAGCCACTGGCCGCCAAGGAGAGCGCGATGAACGAACTGATGAAGATTCTGGGCCAGACCGGTCAGACCACGACCTTCGACCAGATCAAGATCCAGATGGCGTCGCCCGAGCAGATCCGTTCCTGGTCTTACGGCGAGATCAAAAAGCCCGAAACCATCAACTACCGGACCTTTAAGCCGGAGCGTGACGGCCTGTTCTGTGCCCGTATCTTCGGGCCGATCAAGGACTATGAATGCCTGTGCGGCAAGTACAAGCGGATGAAGTTCCGCGGCATTATCTGCGAAAAATGCGGCGTTGAAGTCACCCTCGCCAAGGTGCGCCGGGAACGCATGGGCCATATCGAACTCGCGTCGCCGGTTGCCCATATCTGGTTCCTGAAATCACTGCCGAGCCGCATTGGGCTGATGGTCGATCTCACGCTGAAGGAACTCGAAAAAATCCTTTACTTCGAGAGCTACGTTGTGCTCGAACCCGGCACCACCGATCTCAAAATGTTCCAGCTGCTGAACGAAGATCAGCTGATGGCCAAGCAGGATGAATTCGGCGAAGACGGGTTCCGCGCCGGCATTGGCGCGGAAGCGATCAAGGGCATTCTGGCCGGGATCGACGCCGACGCTGAAAAAGTGAAGCTGCGCGCCGACCTCAAGGACACCACCTCGGAAGCCAAGCGCAAGAAGCTTGTCAAGCGTTTGAAGCTGATCGAGGCGTTTTCCGAATCAGGCGCGAAGCCGGAATGGATGATCCTGGACGTCGTGCCGGTTATTCCGCCCGAATTGCGCCCGCTGGTGCCACTCGACGGCGGCCGTTTCGCGACCTCTGATCTGAATGATCTTTATCGCCGCGTCATCAACCGCAACAACCGCCTGAAGCGGCTGATTGAATTGCGCGCGCCAGATATCATCGTGCGCAACGAAAAGCGCATGTTGCAGGAATCTGTTGATGCGCTGTTCGACAATGGCCGCCGTGGCCGCGCCATCACCGGCGCCAACAAACGCCCGTTGAAGTCGCTGTCGGACATGCTGAAAGGCAAGCAGGGCCGCTTCCGCCAGAATCTGCTCGGCAAGCGCGTCGATTACTCGGGCCGGTCGGTGATCGTGGTCGGGCCGGAGCTTAAGCTTCACCAATGCGGCCTGCCGAAGAAAATGGCGCTGGAGTTGTTCAAGCCGTTTATCTATTCGAAGTTGGAAAAATACGGTCACGCCACCACCATCAAAGCCGCCAAGCGGATGGTGGAAAAGGAACGCCCGGAAGTCTGGGACATCCTTGAGGAAGTGATCCGCGAACATCCGGTGATGCTGAACCGCGCGCCAACCTTGCATCGCCTCGGCATCCAGGCGTTCGAGCCGGTGTTGATCGAAGGCAAGGCCATCCAGCTTCACCCGTTGGTCTGCACCGCCTTCAACGCCGATTTCGACGGCGATCAGATGGCCGTTCACGTGCCGCTGAGCCTCGAAGCCCAGCTCGAGGCCCGGGTGCTGATGATGTCGACCAACAACATCCTCAGCCCGTCGAACGGCAAGCCGATCATTGTCCCAAGCCAGGATATCGTGCTGGGGATTTACTATCTGTCGCTGGAAACGCCGGAATTCCGCGCAACCCCTGACGCAGAAGCGCACGGCTACGGCACAATCGGCGAAATCGAGCACGCCATGGCAGCGGGCGCGCTGCAACTGCACGACAAAATTCTTGGCCGCTTCCATACCGTCGATGCGCAGGGCAACCCGGTCATCCAACGCGTGCTGACCACGGCCGGGCGCATGATGATCGCCCAGGTGCTCCCGAAAAACGTCAACGTGCCGTTTACCCTGATCAACCGCCAGTTGACCAAGAAGAACGTTTCGGACGTGATCGACGCGGTCTACCGCCATTGCGGCCAAAAGGAATGCGTGATCTTCGCCGATCGTCTGATGGGGCTGGGTTTTGCCCAGGCGGCCAAGGCCGGAATCAGCTTCGGCAAGGACGACATGATTATCCCCGCTGAAAAGAAGGGCATGATCCTGAAGACCCAGGGCGAGGTGAAGGAATTCGAGCAGCAATACCAGGACGGTCTGATCACCTCTGGCGAACGCTATAACAAGGTCGTCGATGCCTGGTCGAAATGCACCGATGAGGTCGCTGGCGCGATGATGAAGGAAATCAAGCGCCAGGAAATCGGTTATCCCACTAACTCGGTGTGGATGATGTCCGATAGCGGCGCGCGTGGATCGCCGGCACAGATGCGCCAATTGGCCGGCATGCGCGGCCTGATGGCCAAGCCGTCGGGCGAAATCATAGAACAGCCGATCATTGCCAACTTCAAAGAAGGGCTGTCGGTTCTCGAATACTTCAACTCCACCCATGGCGCCCGCAAGGGCCTTGCCGATACCGCGCTCAAAACCGCCAACTCGGGCTACCTCACCCGTCGCCTGGTGGATGTCGCGCAGGATTGCATCATCACCGAGGATGATTGCGGCACGGTGCGCGGCCTGACAGTGAAGCCGGTGATGGATGGCGGTGAAGTGGTGTCGTCGATGTACGAGCGTGTGCTCGGCCGCACCACGGCTGACGCGGTGATCGATGCCGCGACCGGTGAGGTTATCATTGGCGCCAATGAACTGATCAGCGAAGAAGACGCCGAGCGGATCGAAAACGCTGGCGTGGAAGTTATGCGCATCCGGTCGGTGCTGACCTGCGAAGCCAAGGTCGGCATTTGCGGTCATTGCTATGGCCGCGATCTGGCCCGTGGAACGCCGGTTAACCAGGGCGAGGCGGTCGGTGTGATCGCCGCGCAATCGATCGGCGAGCCTGGCACACAGTTGACCATGCGCACCTTCCATATCGGCGGCGCCGCCCAGCGGGGCGCCGAACAATCGAGCGTCGAAGCCAGCCATGATGGCACGGTGAAGATGAACAATCCGAACGTGGTGGTGTCCGGTGCCGGCGTGCCTGTGGTCATGAGCCGAAATTGTGAAATTGTGCTCACCGATCCGAGCGGCCGCGAGCGCGCCCGCTTCCGGGTGCCCTATGGTGCCCGCTTGTTGACCACCGAAGGTGCCGCGGTTACCCGCCTGCAGAAGCTCGCGGAATGGGACCCCTACACCCTGCCGATCATCACCGAACAGGATGGCAAGATCGAATATCTTGACCTTCTGGAAGGCGCGACCTTGGTTGAACGGGTTGATGAAGTAACTGGCCTCACCTCCAAGGTTGTGGTCGATTACAAGCAGAATGCCCGAGGTGCCGACCTCCGCCCCCGCTTGCAGCTGAAGGACGCCAAAGGCAAAGTGGTTCAGATGCCCAACGGTGCCGATGCGCGCTACTTCCTGCAACCGGACTCGATCTTGTCGGTCGAAAACGGTGCGCTCGTGGTGGCTGGCGACGTGCTTGCCCGAATCCCGCGTGAAGGCAGCAAAACCCGTGACATTACCGGCGGCTTGCCGCGTGTGGCCGAGTTATTCGAAGCGCGGCGCCCGAAAGACCATGCAATCATCGCAGAGAACGATGGCCGAGTGGAATTTGGCAAGGACTACAAAGCTAAGCGCCGGATTATCGTCAAGAACGACGAAACTGGCGAAGAATCGGAATACTTGGTGCCCAAGGGTAAGCACGTTTCGGTCCAGGAAGGCGACTTCGTGCGTCTGGGCGATCCGTTGGTTGACGGGCCGCGCGTGCCGCACGACATCCTCAAGGTGCTCGGCGTCGAAGCTTTGTCGGATTATCTGGTGAACGAAATCCAGGATGTCTACCGACTGCAGGGTGTGAAGATCAACGACAAGCATATTGAAGTTATCGTCCGTCAGATGCTGCAGAAGGTCGAAATCACGGGACATGGCGACACCACATTCCTGGTCGGCGAACAGATCGACAAGGTCGAGTTCGACGCCGAGAACAATAAGCGCATCATGGCGGGCGAAGCGGTCGCAACTGCCGAACCCGTTCTGCAGGGCATCACCAAGGCGAGCCTGCAGACCCAAAGCTTCATGAGCGCTGCCTCGTTCCAGGAGACGACTCGGGTTCTTACCGAAGCGGCGACTGCCGGGAAGGTGGATAACCTGATTGGCCTGAAGGAAAATGTCATCGTTGGGCGACTGATCCCGGCCGGCACTGGCGCCATCATGAACCGGCTGCGCGCGATAGCCGCTGGTCGTGACCAAGGGCACATTGCCCAGGCCAATGTCGCGCTGCCGTCACGGGCAGCTGAATAGAGACGCGGCGTTCGACGGAGATTTCGCCCGTCGGCCCGGATTTTGCTCCGAAAGAGGCCAGGTGCTTGCACCTGGCCTCTTTCTATGTTGAGCGAAACCCAGTCGCGCCGGTGTGTCATGGCGCGAATGGGACCCTGATTGCTAATCCCGCGACCGCCATGCAGCCTCGGCATGGCCCGCTGCCGATTTGCTCCGAACAGGCGCTTGACTTGCCGGGTCGCTCCCCGTAGTTATCCGCCCCTCGGGACAGTTGGTGGTTTCCACCTTGACTGCCCGGAAAGTTTAAACCTTCGCGTACGGTGCCGTCTTCGGACAAAGGCCGTGTGTTGGTTGAACACCACAGATGGGGGGCAACTCCGGCTGTGGTGATTATTTATGGAAGTTGGTCTTCTGCCTCTGTAACGGAGGTTTCGACCAGGAGAGAAAGAGGGTCCATGCCGACCATCAACCAGCTGATTGCCCAGGGCCGCCATCCGGCCCCGAAGCGCAACAAGGTGCCTGCATTGCAAGGCTGCCCACAGAAGCGCGGTGTCTGCACGCGCGTCTATACGACGACCCCGAAGAAGCCGAACTCGGCGCTTCGTAAGGTCGCCAAGGTGCGCCTGACCAACGGCTTCGAAGTCGTGAGCTATATTCCTGGCGAAGGTCACAACCTGCAGGAGCACAGCGTTGTGCTGATCCGTGGCGGGCGCGTGAAGGATTTGCCGGGCGTGCGTTATCACATTCTGCGTGGCGTTCTGGATACCCAGGGCATCGCCAAGCGTCGTCAGCGCCGGTCGCTGTATGGCGCTAAGCGGCCGAAATAGGGAGGGCGGAGCATGTCACGTCGTCGCCGCGCGGTTAAACGCGAAATTCTTCCGGACGCAAAGTTCGGTGATATTGTCATCACGCGCTTCATGAATGCGCTGATGTATGACGGCAAGAAATCCGCCGCCGAAGGCATCGTCTACGGCGCCATGGACACAATGAAGAAACGTGGCGGACCAGCAGCCGATCCGGTCGCGATGTTCCACACAGCGTTGGACAACGTGAAGCCGGCTGTTGAAGTTCGGTCGCGGCGTGTTGGCGGAGCAACTTATCAGGTTCCTGTTGAAGTGCGCACCGAACGTCGCCAAGCATTGGCCATTCGCTGGATCATCGACTCGGCGCGGAAGCGTGGAGAGCACACGATGGAAGAGCGTCTGTCGAACGAATTGTCGGATGCGGTGAATAACCGCGGGTCGGCTGTCAAGAAGCGCGAAGATACCCACCGCATGGCCGAAGCCAATAAGGCTTTCAGCCATTACCGTTGGTAATTTGATCCACCCAACCCCGAAACCAGACCGGGCACGGAGACACGACGATGGGTAAAGCTAAATTCGAACGTAACAAGCCGCATTGCAACATTGGCACGATCGGCCATGTCGATCATGGCAAGACTTCGCTGACAGCGGCGATCACAAAAATCCTGGCCAAGTCGGGTGGTGCCACTTTCACCGCCTATGACCAGATCGACAAGGCGCCTGAAGAGCGTGCCCGTGGCATCACGATTTCCACCGCGCATGTGGAATACGAAACCGCCAACCGCCATTATGCCCATGTCGATTGCCCTGGCCACGCCGATTATGTGAAAAACATGATCACGGGCGCCGCGCAGATGGATGGTGCGATTCTGGTTGTGTC
>JACMOQ010000448.1 GCA_014377905.1 Acetobacteraceae bacterium
GAGCGGGGCGCGGATGATTTCCTCGAAATGCTTGGTGAGTTCGCGCGCCAGTACTGCCGGGCGATCGCCGAACGCGGCCAGTAAATCCGCCAGGGTTTCGCCGGCGCGGGACGGGGCTTCGTACCAGATCATCGTCGCCGATAGCCCGGCGCGCTCGGCGGCGCGCAGTTGCGCGAAGGCCGCGAGCCGCGCCCCACCGCGTGGTGGGAACCCGAGAAACAGAAACGGGTGCGGCGGCAGGCCAGAAAGGGTCAGCGCGGTCAGCGCCGCATTCGGTCCGGGCAAGGCGGAAACTGGCAATCCGGCCTCGAGCGCCGCCCGCACCAGCCGGTAGCCAGGGTCGGACACCAACGGGGTGCCGGCGTCCGATACCAAAGCGATGCGTTGCCCGCCGCGCAACCTTTCAAGCAGTGCCGGGATGCGCTGATCCTCGTTATGGTCATGCAAGGGCGCGGTTGCGGCACTTATGCCATACGCGGTGAGCAGGCGGGCTGTAACCCGCGTATCCTCGCATAATATGAGATCGGCGGCTTTTAATGTGGCAATGGCGCGGATCGTGACATCTCCGAGGTTGCCGATTGGCGTGGGAACCAGCACAAGTCCTTCAGGCGGCGTGGCCGTGCGGTTCAGAATGGGGAGATCGGGCAATGCTTCGGACATGGATACTCCTGGGATCTATCTTAGCACTGGCTGGCTGTGCGGAGCCACGCCCGGATCGCGGGATGCCGAGAATGACATCGGTGCTTGGCGGCGGCGGGGTGCGACCAGCATCCCAAAACGCGCCGCCAAACGTGTTTACGGCGCCGTCCACCAACGCAACGAGCGTTGACGGTCTTTCAGCGACCGCGCCGCCGGGCCGCAGGGTCGCATTGCTGGCACCATTGAGTGGGCCGAATGCTGAGCGCGGTGCCGCGCTGGTGCGCGCGGCCGGTCTTGCGCTGAAAGGGGACGGCGCGTCGATGCTCGATGTGCTGGACACCAAGGGCACAGCCGAAGGTGCGGCGGCGGCGGCGATGACAGCCATTGCCGGGGGCGCGGGATTGATCCTTGGGCCACTGACGGCGGGAGAAACCGCAGCCGTTGCCGGCCCGGCCCGGGCGGCGGGGGTTGGCGTATTACCGTTCACATCGGATCCGGCCCAGGCGCAAACCGGGGTCTGGCCGCTCGGCATCATGCCGGCCCAACAGGTCCGCCGGATGGTGGCCGCGGTGATGGCACAGGGTAAGAACCGCTTCGCGGCGGTCCTGCCCGACAGCGATTTTGGCCGCGCCATGGCCACTGCATTGCAGCAGGCGACCAGCAGCGCCGGCGCGCCCGATCCGGTGATTGCCTTCCACACCGGCGGTACCTCGTCGATCAACGGCACGATCCGTAGCATCTCGGGCTATGCGAATAGACGCGGTCCGGTTGACGGCCAAATCCGCACCGCCCGCGCGCTCGGCACGGCTGATGGCCGGCGGCAGGCCGCGCAACTGGCCAAGTCACCGATCCCGCCGCCGCCGTTCGACGCAATATTGCTTGCTGATAGCGGCGATCGGCTGAGCACGGTGGCAAGCCTGCTGCCATATTATGATCTCGATCCGCCGGCGGTTCGGGTGCTGGGCCCGGCGCTGTGGGGGGTGGCCACGGCGCGCGGTGATGCGGCGCTGCCCGGCGCTTGGTATGCGGCGCCCGACCCGGCGAGCCGCGCCAATTTCGATGCGCTTTATCAGGCCGATGGCGGCGGGCCCGCGCCGGGGCTGTCGGATTTTGCCTATGATGCCGCCGGGATCGCCCGGGTGTTGGCGCGCCAAGGCGGGTTTTCGTATGCGGCACTGGCCCGCCCGGACGGATTTTCCGGAGTGGACGGGGTGCTTGCGTTGCAGCCCGATGGCACGGTGCGGCGCGGCCTGGCGGTGTTTGAGCTGCAACGCGGCGGAGCGGTGATCATCGAGCCCGCACCGGATACCATTACCGCCCCCGGACTCTAAACCGCGTATGGGTGCAAAGCGGCTGCTGGGTGCATTTCTGGCCATTGGTGGGGTGCCGTTGGTGGCGCTGGGCGGGTTGATCGTGCACGCCGACATCGCTGTTTGGCCTGGCGGAGTCACGTTTGCCGCAACCGCATTATCGGCCTTGGCGGTCGCCTACATCTGGTTGCGCGACATTGATCTTCTGGCGGAAACTTTGCGCCAGGCGATGGCGAACCAGGGACCGGCGCTATCGAGTGCGGCGGCCGCCCCGCGCATCCCCTCGGTCGAGCGTATCGCGCACGGTATCGAGCAACTCGCCCGCGGCCTCGCCAACCGCGCCGGGGAAATCGGCGTGCTGCTGCGTGCCAATCAGGCGATTATCGAGCGTTTGCCCGATCCGTTGCTGGTGCTTGCCCCTGATCGCGCCGTGCTGCGGGCCAACACGGCCATGCGCACCGCCTTCCGCGATGAAATTCCCGTCCTGCTGCGCCACCCGGTGTTACGCAGCGCGATTAGCAGGGCCTGGACGGAAAAAGCGACGCAAACCGTTGACCTCAGCCTGCCCGTGCCGGTGGAGCGCGAGGTTCAGGCAACAATCATTTATTTCGACCCGCCTTTGGCCGATGGCGGGCAGGCCCTGGTGATCCTTTCGGATCGCACCCGCGAACGCCGGGTGGAGGCGATGCGCGCGGATTTCGTCGCCAATGTCAGCCACGAATTGCGCACCCCGCTGGCCAGCGTCATCGGCTTCATCGACACCATCCGTGGCCCCGCCGCCGATGACCCGCCAGCCCAGACGCGCTTCCTCGGCATCATGGCCGAGCAAGCGGACCGCATGCGCCGGCTGATCGACGACCTGTTGAGCCTCAGCCGGATCGAACTGGTTGAACACGAGCTGCCGTCAACCAGGATCGATGTTGCCGAGCTGGTGCGCGGTGTTGCCGCATCGTTCGAGCCGCGGCTTGCTGAGCGGCGCACCAGCCTGATCCTCGATCTTGCGCCGGGCCTGCCGACAGTGCCAGCGGATGCCGATCAGATCGCCCAGGTCGCCAGCAATCTGATCGAAAACGCGATAAAATATGGCCGGGAAGCTGGGCAGGTTACCGTCAGCGTGTCGGCGGCGCGGGCGGGCGTGGTGCTGGTGGTCAACGATGACGGCCCCGGCATGGCCCGCGTCCACCTGCCGCGCTTGACCGAGCGTTTTTACCGCGTCGACAAAGCCCGCAGCCGCAATGCCGGGGGCACTGGGCTGGGGCTGGCGATCGTCAAACATATTACCAACCGCCATCGCGGGCAGTTGCAGATCGAGAGCGAGGAGGGCAAGGGCAGCCGGTTCAGTGTCTGGCTGCCGATCGGAAAGGTGGACGGCTAGAGCGGAGGCGAGACCGCGAACCCGGATCGTGGTCACCTGAAGGACGCAATAACGACGCTGTTGCGCCGTGGTCGATTGCAGGCCAAAACTGACCCCGGGAAAAAACGACCAACGGAATTGGAAACTGACGAATGGCGACATTCACCTGGATTGGCGGTAATGGTACGTTGGTCGCGAACGATGCGACTCAGGCAGCCAACTTCACGCCAACCGGTGGTCCGCCTGCGAACAACGACACGCTGATCGTTGGAACTGGCGCAACCTTGATCCTTGCCTCCGCCGGATCGGTCACCGGCCTTACCCTCGTGGCTGCGGGTTCCGATACGTTCAATTTTACCGACCAGAATTTTATTTCCTCTCGGTTCGCGCTTGGCAACTCCACCACCCTTAACCTGACCGGGACTACACGCAACACGGCGGGCTTCGATATTGGTTCCGGCGGCGGCAGCCAGTCCCAGGTTCGCCAGACCGGCAGTGCTGCGGCATTGACCGTCAACGCAATCGGCACGGTGGTCAGCAACGGGTTCATCTATCTCGATCAACCCAATGGCAGCCTGACGTTTAACGTAGCGCAAAACGGCACTGCACGCGGTGAGTTCTATTCGCAAGGGGTGATTTTCAACCTTGGCGGCACGCTGGTCATCAATGCCAACGCGGGCAATAGCGGCAACCGGTTTTCCAACGCCGGCTATATGATGCTCGGGTCGCAGAACGGAACGTCCTTCACCAAGCTCAACGCCCGGATGGATAACACAGGCGGAGTAATCGAACTTGCCGCCGCCGCGACTGGCGCAATCCTCGGGATCGCCACCAACATGCCCGGTGCCCAGATTATTGCGTTCGGTGCCGGCAATAGCGGCACCGTGGTGATCGATGCCACCACGACACTCGGCAGCTATGCCAATGTCGGCACCGTCACCACAACGGTTTTGCAGAACAGCTTCGAGCGTTTTAACGAGTTCGGGCCAGGAAACACCATCGACTTGGCCGGGGTCAGCGTCGCTGGGTTGACCTATAGTTTCGGCAATGATCCCACCTGGGGCAGCAACGTCCTTACCGTGATCCGCAACGGTTCGACCCTTGTTGCCCGCTTGCGCTTCACCAACAGTTCGGTCTTTGCCGACGGTGCCGTATCGAACTTCTTGCTGGCGGCTGATAGCGCCGGCACCGGCACGGCAATTACGGTAAATGCAACTCCGGTTTCGGTGGTCAATGCCGGTACGACCTATGCAGTCGGCGGCACCGCGGCGGTCTTTAATAGCCCGACCGTCACCGGCACGCTTGACTGGAGTAGCGCTGGAAATTGGACGGGCGGCACGGCTGCGGGCCTGCCGGGCCAGTTTCAAGCAGTCGTGATCACCAACTCGCTCGCCCAGATCGCCAGCTTCGCGAATTATCAACTGAATATTTCCGGCGTCCAGGCTGCCGGCGGGCTCTCGTTCAGCGATCATTTCGCCAAACTCCGCATTAGCGGGGCACTCACCCTTGCCTCGGTGCCCGGGCAAAGCAGTGGTGGGGGGCTGGTGCAAACGGCCGGCACCGTTGATATCGCGGCCGGTGGCATTGTGACGGCGCGCAGCCTCGCCTCGTCCAGTAAGCTTATCCTCGAAGCCGGGGCGTCGTTGGCGGTTTCTGGCGTTGCACCGTTTGCCCTCGGGTCTGGGCTCAGCGGGCTAAGCCTCGAAGACATTGCCACTTTTAGCGGCGGCGCCGTTACCTCGGGTGGTAATATCATCATTGGCTCGAACGCCAGCGCCGCGGTTACGGCCACCGCCAGCGGCGGCACTGCCAGCAGCGTGACCGCGACTTACACCAGTGTCGGTGCCGGTGCTGTTACCGATCCTAACCAGTTGAGCGGATTATCAAGTTCCAGCTTGACCATCAGCGGTGTAGGAACAGTTTGGCGCGATGTCGGCAACGATGCCACCACCCCGCTTAGCGGTGCGATGCTGGTTGGCGGTGGCGGCACGGGAGTGAACGCACTTGGCACGGTAAGCGTGCCGGCCGGCGGCAATGGCATTCTGCTTATTGACCAGTCTGCTACCCTGATCGACAGTGCATTCGCCATACTTGGACTGTTCAGCGGATCCAACGGTGCGGTCAATGTGCAGAACGGCGCGCAGTGGATCGTCAACACCAGCAGTCTGAGCCTGCCTGGAGCGATTGTGATCGGCAGCACGACCATTTCCCCGGTCGGGCCGCCGATCCTGTCGGTCGGGTATCTGGGCACTGGCAGCCTGAATGTGGCCGTTGGGGCTACGGTCAGCTTGGGCAGTCAATCCTTGACCGCCAATCAATTTGGGTTGGTCATCGGCAATGGCGGCGGAACGTTGTCACAGACAACGCGGCCTGGCGGCACGGTGACAGTCAACGCAGCGTTGCTGAACAGCAGCCTGGCAGCGATTGCGATCGGCCACCGTGGCGACGGCGTGCTCAGTATCAGCAATGGCGGCACAGTAATGGCCGCCGACAGTGGCGGCGTCGGGTTCGGCGTGGTGGTCGGCAACCGCAACTACGTGCTGGCCGGAACCACCACTGCTGCGACCGGAACGTTGACCATCGGTGGCGGCAGCGGAACATCCGCCCTAATATCCAGCTCCGACTTCATCGACGGCCGAGATGGGATTGGCAGTGTCACCATCGCTAATGGCGGCAGCCTTGCTGTTACCGGCAGGTTCTTCGAGGGCGGGTCCGCAGCCGGCCGTGGGGCTGCGACCAACACCGGCAGCAATTTCCTCGTGCAAGGCGGCAGTGTCAGCATCAGCAACGGCGCCACGATCTTTAGTGGCAGTAACTTTAATCTGGCATCCGGCGCGGTCGGGATTTCCAACGCTGGCGCCCTGGTCAACGGCAACTTTATTGTGGGTTCCGCTGGGACCCTGACCATGCAGGGCAACGGCGGCGTATCCAGATCAATCCTGACCAACAATGCAGGCGGCACTCTCGCAAACGCCGGGTTGATCCAGGCGCTCAACGGCACGTTGCAAATCGCGGCCATTGTTGGCGGTGCCGGCAGCTTTCTGGCGTCCGGCGGCGGATCGGTGCAGTTCGATCGCGCAGTCGGCAACACCACGACCGTGTCGCTCGGCGGCACGCTCAGCAACGGCACTATTGAATTGCTGACCCCGTCGAGCTTCCTCGGCATCATCGACAATTTCTGGGGTGCGGCGAGCGGACTTGCCAATGCCGTGCTTTTGGACGGCATTGGAAGCACCTCACCGGGGCTGGTCTGGACCCAGATTGACGCGACATTTGGCACCTTGGCGATCAGCACCAACAATACTTTGGCAGCAACCCTGAAGATCGCTGGCTATCACCCCGGCGGCTTCAACCAGGCTGGGATTGCTGGCGGGCTGACCATTGCTGCGAATGACACCGCCCCATGCTTCGCTGCCGGTACCCGCATTCGCACCACGCGCGGGGAAATCGCCGTCGAAGCACTGGTAGTTGGCGATCTCGCCATCACCGCCACCGGCAACAGCCCGATCGTCTGGATTGGCCATCGCACGGTTGCCTGCGCCCATCATCCACGCCCGTGGGACGTCAATCCGGTCCGCATTGCCCGCGACGCCTTCGCCCCGCTGCAACCGGCGCGTGACCTCTGGCTCAGCCCCGACCATGCGGTGTTCCATGACGGCACCCTGATCCCGGTCCGCTACCTGATCAACGGCGCCACCATCATTCAGGAACCGCGCGACACGGTCACCTATTTCCACGTGGAAGTTGCGGCCCATGCGATCCTGTTCACCGAGGGCCTGCCGACGGAAAGCTTCCTCGACACCGGCAATCGCGGCGCCTTCGTCAATGGCGGCGGTGCGGTGATGATGCATCCCGATTTTGCCCTGAAAACCTGGGACGCCGAGGCCTGCGCGCCGCTCGCAGTGGATGGCCCGGCGGTGCATGGGGCGCGCGCTGAACTGCTCGATCGCGCGGCCCTGCTCGGCCATGGGTTAACCGATGATCCCGATTTGCACCTGCTTGTCGATGGCCGGGTTATCCGGCCGGACTGGATTGGCGATGAGATCGGCTTCGTGCTGCCCGAACATTTCGTCGAGTTGCGTCTGGTGTCGCGTGGCTATGTGCCGGCCGAAATATCGTCCACCAGCAATGATCGTCGGCGGCTCGGGGTTGCGGTCACCAGCCTGATCCTTGATGGCGGCGCCATCACGCCCGGGGGCGATGGCTGGCACGCGGCCGAGGACGGGCTGCAATGGACCGATGGCGACGCAGCTATCAATGCCCGCATCGGCGCGGTGCTCGAAGTGCGGATTGCCGGAATTGGCCGCTACTGGAACCGGGCCAGCAGCGACCGGGGTCCGGTTTACGCCAGCCAGACATCCGGCACGAAGGCATAGCCCTGGGCGGCCTTGGCGACATGGCCGAAGCACGGGAAATCCAGATGCATGCCCGCCACACGCAGCCGATCGGTCGCGGCCATGTCGAAAGTTTTGCGCCGGCTGACCCGCGCCAGATCGGCATCGGTATCGAACACCATGCCGGCGTCGGGATTGGTGAACTGGATGCCGGGCAGGTGCACCACATCGCCCCAGACCAGCAGGCTGTCATCGCCTGACGCCAGGATCCAACCCGTATGACCGGGGGTATGCCCCGGCAAATGCTGCACCATTACGCCGGGCATGACGACCTCGCCATGCTTCACCTGGCGGGTGCGTTCCCGATACGGGGTGAGGCATCGCACCGCGAGGGCAAAGCTGTCTTTCGCCGCGTCAGGCGCCGCGGCGGCAATATCGGCATTGAGCCAGAATTCTGCCTCGGCGGCGTTGAGTATCAGTTCGGCATTGGGAAAATAAGCCGCGCCGGCGTCGTCGATCAGGCCGCTCGCATGGTCGATATGGGCGTGGGTAAGCAACACGGTGGAAATCTCGCCTGGGGCGATCCCGAGGCTCGCCAGACCTTTGCGCATAAAGCCATGCGCCGGGCCGAATGCGTTGGCGCTGCCAGCGTCGATCAGGATTTTCTTGGCACCGATTTCAACCAGGAAGGCCGAAATGGTAATACGCGGCGGAAGCGCGCGGAAATGCGCGACCTCGAGCCGCTCGGCGTCGTCCGGGGTGATGCCGACCAGCACCCCTGTGCCGGCTTCGAACATGCCGTCATTCAGCGCGGTGATGGCGATGTCGCCGATTTTGGTGCGATAGACGCCGGGGTTGCTTGTGGTCATGGGTGGGTTTTCCTTCAGGCGATTGCAATTCGGGGCAGGCGGATCGGCAGGTTGAAAGCAGCGGCCACCAGCCCGGATGCGGCGGTGGCGATGAAGGCGATGTCGTAGCCGCCGGTGAACTGGAACATCAGCCCGCCCACCCAGGCGCCGATGAAGCCGCCGATCTGGTGGCTGATGAAGCACACCCCGAACAGCGCGCCAATATCGGCGATGCCGAAACGGCGCGCGATTACCCCGTTGGTGAGCGGAATGGTGCCGAGCCATAACAGCCCCATCACGATGGCGAACAGCGCCGTGGTCAGCGTGTCTTTCGGCCCGAGCCAGAACAGCAGGATCGCCACGCCGCGCAGCGTATAGATTGCGGCAAGGCACCATTGCGGCGGCACGATCTGGCCGACCCGGCCGCAGACTTAGCTGCCAACGATATTGGCGCCGCCAACCAGCATCAGCGCCCAGGCGCCGGTGGACGCTGGCATGCCGCACAAGGTCAGATAGCCGGGCAGATGCGTGGCGAGGAACGCCAGTTGGAAGCCGCAGGTGAAAAACCCCAGGGTCAGCAGCACGAAATTGCGGTCACCAAGGGCGTGGCGGATCGCGGTCACGGATTTGCGCGGGGCGGACACCACCAGCGCTGCCCGATCCAGCGGCCGGCCAAGCGGGATGGCCACTAACATCGCGACCGCCAATACCAGCAAGGCGAGGCTCGCGCCGCCATAGGCAATGGCGGCTACAACGATCGGCAGGAACAGCATCTGTCCGACCGAACCACCCGCCGAGGCCAGGCCAGTGGCAGCTGTGCGTTGCTCCGTCGGAAAGGCGCGTGCGACGCCTGTCATCGCCACGCCCCAACCGAGAAACGCGGTGCCTATGCCCGTTAGCAGGCCAAGCCCCAGCATCACGGTCCAGGTTGCGGGCACCAAGGCGGGCAGCGCGAAGCCCGCCGCATAGCAAATGCCGCCGAAAACCTGGGCCCCGCTTGCGCCGCGCCGATCTGCCCACGCGCCCGCAACCGGCTGGAACACGCCCCAGGCGAGATTGTGAATGGCAATCGCGAGTGCCACGTTGGCGACCGAAATCCCCTGTGCCGCCAACGGGACAAGCAACAGCCCAAAGGCGGACCGCGTGCCGAGCGCCAGCGACAAGGTCACCGATCCGGCTACCAGCGCCCGATTTTGCGCGGCGGTGTTCACGCCTTGGCCAGCATCGGCCCCATGGGACGTCCACCAAACACATGGACATGCAAATGTGGAACTTCCTGGCCGGAATGCTCGCCCATATTGGCCAGCAGCCGATAGCCTGGCGCTTCCAGATCGAGATCGCGCGCAACCTGGCCAACCGCACGCACAAAGCCGGCGATTTCAGCGTCGGTCGCCGAGGCGGAGAAGTCGGCCCAGGAAATATAGGCACCGCGCGGGATTACCAGCACATGAATTGGCGCCACCGGGGCGATGTCGTGGAAGGCGATCGCGTACTCGTTTTCGAACACACGCTTGCTGGGAATTTCGCCGCGCAGGATTTTGGCGAACACGTTTTGCGGGTCATAAACGCCCACGCCCTTTACCGCCATGGTTGGTTCCCCTCTCCCGGTTACGGGATTTTCGTTGTCAATGTGAGCCGTTCTGGAAGATTGCGGCTGGCCTTCTCGGCGATCCCGGAAATGCCCTCGCGGCGTTCGAGCTCCGCCCAAACCTCACCCGTCGCGACCCCGGCGTTCTCCCAAAGTAGCAACAAATGATAGAGCACGTCGGCACTTTCGGCAATCAGCGCGGCGCGATTGCCCGACACGGCCTCGATCACGCATTCGACCGCTTCCTCGCCGAATTTCTGCGCCACCTTGGCGGTACCGCGTGACAGCAGCCGGGCGGAATGGCTCAATTCCGGGTCGGCGCTCCGCCTGCTGGCAATGACGACGGCAAGCCGATCGAGCACGCTGGTGCTGGTGCCGTGGATCGACACCGCCTGGGCGATGCGTTTGCTGAGCAGTTTGCGCACGCTCAATTTCTTGGCCACAGGCTTTTTGGTCGCGGTGGCTTTGGCCCCGGCTTTCTTGATCTCGGCTTTCTTGACCCCAGCTTTCTTGACCGCAGCTTTTTTGGGTGCCGCTTTCTTCGTCGTTTTGGCCATCGGTGTCCCTATGCCGCGAGGTTGCGCTGCATGCGCACTGGAAGTCCCACCCGGGCCAGTTCGGCTTTTACGTCCGCAATGGTGAAGGTGCCGAAGTGGAAGACGCTTGCCGCGAGCAATCCGGTTGCCCCGGCCTCGGCGCCCTCGGCGAAATGCTGCAACGTGCCCACGCCGCCGGACGCGATCACCGGAACCCGAATGGCCGCGCATACCGCGCGCACCAAGGCAAGGTCAAAGCCGGTGCCCTGGCCGTCCTGGTCCATGCTGGTTAGCAGGTTTTCGCCCGCGCCCAGCGCCACGACCTGGCGGCACCAGTCGATGACGTCGATGCCGGTGTCGCGCCGTCCGCCATGGGTGAAGACCGACCATTTGCCGCCGCCTGCGCGCTTGGCGTCCACCGCGACCACGATGCACTGGCTGCCGAATTTTTCCGCCGCTTCGCGCACCAATTCGGGCCGCGCCACCGCCGCAGAGTTGATGCTGGCCTTGTCCGCGCCGGCCAGCAGCAGCCGCCTGATATCATCCACCGCGCGAATGCCGCCGCCCACCGTGAGCGGCAGGAACACTTTTGCCGCCGTCCGGCCCACCACATCAAGGATGGTGTCGCGATTTTCGTGGCTCGCGGTGATGTCCAGGAACGTGAGTTCATCCGCCCCAGCGGCATCGTAAATCACCGCCTGTTCCACCGGATCGCCGGCATCGCGCAGGCCAACAAAGCTCACGCCTTTCACGACGCGGCCGTCTTTGACGTCCAGGCATGGGATCACACGCAATTTCAACATTATCAGCTATCCAGCAGGGCCAGCGACTCGGGCAACGAAACACGTCCATCGTATAACGCCCGCCCCACAATCACGCCATCAAGCCGGCCCTGCGCGGCCTGCTTTAACGCCGCCAGATCGTCCAGGCTGCCAATCCCGCCAGAGGCGATCACCTTGGTCGAAATCCGGGTTGCGAGATCAATGGTTGCCGCGATATTCACCCCACCCAGCATGCCATCGCGGCCAATATCGGTGAAGATGATTGCCGATACCCCGGCATCCTCAAATCTCAAGGCCAGATCGGTCGCCGGAATGGTGGAAATTTCCGCCCAGCCTTCGGTTGCCACAAATCCATCGCGGGCATCAATGCCGACTGCGATGCGGCCGGGAAATTCACGACAGGCCTCGATCACCAAAGCGGGATTTTTCGCCGCCGCACTGCCCAGGATCACCCGGCTGATACCGGCGTTCAACCACTGCGCAATGCCGGCCAGATCGCGAATTCCGCCGCCCAATTGCACCGGCACGGTTACATTGGCGATGATGTCGCGCACCGCCGCCGCATTCACCGGCTTGCCAGCAAACGCGCCGTTAAGGTCAACGACGTGGATGTAGCGGCAGCCGCCATCCTGCCACGCCCGCGCCTGGGCGCCGGGATTATCGGAATAGACCGTCGCATCGGCCATTTCGCCGCGGCGCAGTCGGACGCAAGCACCGTCTTTGAGGTCGATGGCGGGGTAGAGGGTCAAAGACATGAAAAAAATTCCGGAAGCGAAGCAGTTCTTTTTGTGAACAAAAAGAACCAAAAAAACTTTTTGATGATTGTTGCCGTTGGCTCGGGAGCTCACCGCAGTCCCACGCCAACGGCAACAAAGTAGGGAAGTTTTTTTCCTTCAAACCCTCAGCAAATGCACATCCACCAATGGCCGCTTCTGCAACCGTTTCCCCAAAGCTCGCCGCAACGCCGCCTTGGCCGCATCGAGCAGCGGGGCGTCTTCTGCGCGCAAGGCTTCGGGCAATTCGTCGATTGCCTCGGTCAACTCGGCGATCACCCGCGTGGTCATCGCGTCATCGTCATCGAGCAAGCCAGGCGCGCTGATCTTTGGTGGGCTCAACAATTTTCCGCTTGCATCGACGGCGATCGAGGCAACCACGATGCCGTTGAACAACATCCGCCGCCGTGCGCCGAGCACGCCGCCCGCGAGCGGCACCAGACGGTTGCCGTCGAGCACCAGTTTGCCGACCGGCGCGCTGTCGATCACCGTGGGCGTGCCGGGGGTGAGGCCAAGGATATCGCCGTCTTCAAGCAAAATCGGGGTCACGCCCAGTTCCTGCGCGAGTGCGGCATGGGCGGACAGATGCCGCCATTCGCCATGGGTTGGCACCGAAAAGCGCGGCCGCACCAGTTCGTATAACCGGCGCAGTTCGTCACGTGCCGGATGCCCGGAAACGTGGACATGGGCTTCCTCGTCGGTCACCACCCGCACGCCGCGGCGTACCAAGCTGTCTTGGACAACCCCGATCGCGCGTTCATTGCCGGGAATCATCCGGCTGGAATACACAACCGTGTCGCCATGGCCGAGTTCGATGCGGGGATGGGTGTCCATCGCCACACGGGACAGGGCGCTGCGATCTTCACCCTGGCTGCCGGTAATCAGGATCAGCAGATTATCGTCATCTATGTCGTTGGCCTGGTCTTCCGACAGAAATGGCGCAATGCCTTTGAGGTAGCCGCAGGTGCGGGCGGCGGCATCGAGATTGCGCAAGGATCGGCCAACCATGGCAACGCTGCGGCCGGCGGCACGGGCGGCAAGCGCCACCGATTCAACCCGCGCCACATTGCTGGCAAAACACGTTACCGCGACCCGGCCACGCAATCCGCCGATGACCTCGGCGAGGTTGCGGCGCACATCGCCTTCCGACCCGGAATGGCCTTCGACCATGGCGTTGGTTGAGTCGCAAATCATCGCCAGCACGCCTTCATCGCCGAGCGCGCGCAAGGCGGCTTCATCCGATTGCGGGCCGACCATCGGATTGGGGTCGAGCTTGAAATCGCCAGTATGCAACACCGTTCCGGCATCGGTGCGGATCACCAGGGCTTGCGATTCCGGCACCGAATGCGCCATGCGGATGAATTGCAGGCGGAACGGCTTGAGGGTGAAGTTGCCGCCGGCCGGCACGGTGTGCACTGGCACCTTGCTGAGCAGGCCCGCCTCGGCGAGCTTGCGGCGCAGCACGGTCGCGGCAAACGGGGTTGCGTACACCGGGCACTGCAATTGCGGCCACAAATGCGCCACCGCGCCGATATGGTCTTCATGCGCGTGGGTGATCACCAGCCCGACCAGGTTTTCACGCCGTTCGGCGATGAAGGCCGGATCGGGCATCATGATTTCGACCTCGGGGTGCGCCGCACCGCCAAAGCCGATGCCGCAATCGACCGCCAGCCAGCGGCCGCCGAAGCGGTAAAGGTTCAAATTCATCCCAATCTCGCCGGTCCCACCCAGCGGCAGGAAGGCAAAATCACTCGTCGAGGCGTCCATTTATATCTTCAATTCCCAATTCGGCGCGGCATTTGGCCGGGCATTCAGCGTTTAGTCATGTTCGTGGTCCGGCAATCTCGTCCGTTCGCGCGACAGCACTGGTGCCGGGTTTCGCGCCGCCAGCAGGCGGAGGCCGTCCAGCGTTAGATCAGGGTCGATTGTCTCGATAACAGTGGTGCCTTCAGCGAGCAGCGGCGCCAAGCCGCCAGTAGCGACAACCTTTAACCTGCCTCCATACTCGCTTTGGATGCGCGCGACCAGCCCCTCCA
>JACMOQ010000449.1 GCA_014377905.1 Acetobacteraceae bacterium
CCGATCCGGCTGACCCGGCGACCGCCAAATTGAAACGACCCAAGGACTATACCGATGGATTGAGCAAAGACGGACTGCGCGGCATGCGCATCGGCGTGCCGTCTGATCCGTCCGATCCGGGCAATGATGTGTATTATGGATCGCTGGGATTAAAGGCGCGTCAGGTGATGGCGCGGGCGATTTCGGCGCTGGAAGATGGCGGGGCGACCATTATTCGCGCCAATATCCCGACCGCAGGCTGGATCGGCGGGCCGGGCACCGACATGGCGGTGCTGAACCGCAATCCGGAAAGCACAGCGGTCAATACGATCGCGCGCCTGTCGATCGTGTTTGTTTACGAACTCAAGCACGATATGAATTTGTATCTGCGTGACTGGGCGCGCGGGACCAAAATGAAAACATTCGAGGACATCATCGCCTTCAACCAGGCCCATGCCGACCGGGCGTTGCGCTTTGGCCAGGATATTTTCCTCGCAGCCTCGGCCACCAAGGGCGACCTTTCGGAGCCGGAATATAAGGCGGCGCGGCGTAACGATCTGCTGTCATCGCGCAAGAACGGGCTCGATTCTTACATGGATGCCCATAAGCTCGATGCCGTGCTGTTTCCCGGCACGGCTGGCGCGGGCATTGCGGCTAAGGCCGGCTATCCAAGCGTGCTGGTGCCGGCGGGGTTTGTGTCTGGGGTCGGCAGTGTCGAGACGCCGGAATATCCGCTCGGTGCCACATTCACGGGGCGGGCTTGGTCCGAGGCAAAGTTGCTGCGGATTGCCTATGCGTTTGAACAGGCAACGCTCGCGCGGCGCATGCCCCCTGGGCTGGCGGCGCTGTCACCGTGCGAGGTGGTGCAATGATCACGGTTCATGGCTACACCCATGGCGCCGGGGAAGGCGAGTTCAATGTGTCGCGCTGGCTGGGCATCGATGCCTGGATCGCGCGGCTGTCGGCGCTGCCCGGCATTATTTCGATGCAAGGACCCCCAGAATGACCCAGCCCTCCAGCATGACCCACATCACCACGACCGGCCCGGGCGGCCCGGACGTATTGGTGACCACAACCGGGCCGGTTCCGACGCCGCTTGCGGATGAAGTGCTGACCCGGGTTGCTGCCGCCGGGGTTAACCGCCCCGATGTTGCCCAGCGCGCTGGCGCCTATCCGCCGCCGCCTGGGGCCAGCCCGATCATCGGGCTCGAAGTCGCCGGCGACGTGGTTGCGGTCGGCGCCGATGTCGCCGCCTACAAGATCGGCGACAAGGTTTGCGCGCTGACCAATGGCGGCGGCTATGCGCAATATTGTGTTGCCCCCGCCGCCCAGACCCTGCCCTGGCCGAAAGGCTATGATGCGCTGCGCGCCGCGGCGGTGCCGGAAACCTATTTCACCGTCTGGGCCAATCTGTTCATGATGGGGCGGCTCGCTGCCGGCGAGTCCGTGCTGATCCATGGCGGGACATCCGGCATTGGTGTCACCGCGATCCAGCTTGCAGCAGCGCTGGGGTCCACCGCCTATGCCACCGCCGGATCGGACGACAAGGTGGCGGCCTGCATCCGGTTGGGTGCCAAGGCGGCGATCAATTATCGGAGCCATGATTTCGGTGAGGAAATCAAGCGACTGACCGATGGGGTTGGGGTTAATGTGGTGCTCGACATGGTCGGCGCGACCTATTTCCAGCGTAACATTCGCGCATTGGCGATTGACGGACGGCTGGTGCAGATCGCGTTTCTGCAAGGCGCCAAGGTGGCGGAATTCGATCTGACCCCGATCATGACCCGCCGCCTGACCATCACCGGCAGCACGATGCGGCCGCGCAGCACGGCGCAGAAGGGCGAAATCGCGGCGCAGTTGCGGGCAAGGGTTTGGCCGCTGCTCGATGCTGGCCGCGCCGGGCCGGAAATCTTCAAGGTTTTCCCGCTGGCGGAGGCTGCCGCCGCGCACGCGCTGATGGAAAGCTCCGCCCACATCGGCAAGATCATGCTGTCGGTGGAATGAAGACGCTTCCGGCCATCGGGCTTGCGCAACTCGCAGGCTCGGTGGTGCTGCTGGCGAGCGCCTGGCCGATCACCAAAAGCGCGGTGATGGCGGGTGCGTCACCGATCTGGTTTGCTTTTGGGCGGGCGGGGTTTTCGGCGCTGGCGGCGTTTGCGCTGCTCGGGTTGCTCGGGCGCTTGCGGCTTCCCGGCAAGCAGGATTTGCCGGCGCTGATGGCTGTCGGCGCACTGCAATTGGCGGTGTTTTTCGGTTTTGCGCATGCGGCTGTTGAGTTCGTGCCGGCTGGGCGGACCACGGTGCTGGCCAATGTGACCCCAATCTTCATCGTGCCGCTGTCGTTGCTGGTGCTGCGCGAGCCAATTTCCCGGCGACGCTGGCTGGCGACCGCGCTGGCGCTGTTCGGCGTGGTGGTGCTGATGGGGCCGTGGGCAATCGACTGGTCGGCGCCTGGCGTGCTGCGCGGGCATTTCTATCTGCTCGCCGCGGCCGGGGGGTTCGGCAGCGCAATCGTGCTGGTGCGACGCTTTCCGCCGCGCTTGCGCATGCTGGAATTATTGCCGTGGTGCTTCACCCTGGCGAGCCTGCTGCTGCTGCCGCTGGCGTGGCGGCATCCTGGCGGGGCGGGCGAGTGGCCGGTGCCGTCGCGCTGGGCGATGCTGTATATTGGCGGGTTTGCTGGCCCGGTTGGCACCTGGTGCGTGATGGAAGCAGCATCGGTTCTACCGGCGATGGTGTCGTCGGTTGGATTTCTGGCGACGCCTGCCTTCGGCTTGCTGTTCGCGGCGTGGTGGCTCGGGGAGCCGCTGGGGGCCGATCTGCTGGCCGGTTCGGGGTTTATTCTTGCCGGCGTTGGGCTGGCGGCTTGGCCGGCGCGGCGATGATCCTCCGCGCGACCATTTTGGGCGACGGGCCGCCCGTGGTGCTGCTGCATGGGCTGTTCGGGCAGGCGCGCAATTTCGCCGGGGTGCAGCGCCAGTTGGCCGGGGGGTTCAGGGTAGTGGCGCTCGATCTGCGCAACCATGGCGGCAGCCCGCATGGGGCGGCGATGGATTATCGGACCATGGCCGGCGACGTGCTGGAAACGCTGGCCGAGCTTGGGATTGGCGCGTGCCCGATGATCGGGCATTCGATGGGTGGCAAGACGGCAATGGCGATAGCGTTGCTGGCGCCAGCGCGGGTCAGCAAGCTGATCGTGGTCGATGTCGCCCCGGTGCGCTATCCGCCGCATTTCGATTCGATATTGGCCGTGTTGCGCGGCCTGAAACTTACCGCCGGATTGACCCGCGCCGCCGCCGATGTGGCTTTGGCCGAGGTTGAACCCGACGCGGGCACGCCCGGCTTTCTGCTGTCCAATCTGCAACTTGGCGCGGCGCCGTCCTGGCGCATCGGCCTCGACGAGATTGCCGCCGCGATGCCGGATATTTCCGCCTGGCCGTTCACGACGGAGACTTATCCCGGCCCGACCTTGTTCATCCTGGGCGCCAAATCGCGCTATGTCCGCGCCGAGCACCGCCCGTTAATCCAGGCGCATTTTCCGCGTGCGCGTTTTGTCAGCCTGAAGAATGCCGGCCATTGGGTGCATGCCGATGACCCGGAGGGGTTTCTGGCGGTGCTGCGCGCGGCTTTGGCGTTACCGGACCGCTGAGCGCCGATCGGCAGGCCGAGGCTTGCGAACGCACGTGGACGATGGAGATGGATGTCGCGCAGCAAGGGCGTTCCCCGCTTTCAAAATAACGAAGCGCCTTCCTTTATACTTTAACCTTCGCCAAATCAGCTGCCCGCCACAAATACCACGACGCGACGCTGCGATAAGGCGCCCACATCTCCCCGATCGCCGCAAGGTCGCGCGGTTTGGGCTGCGCATCCAATCCGTTCAGCACCCGGTAGCCTTCGCGTACCCCGAAATCAACGACCGGCAGGATGTCGAGCCGCCCGAGGGTGCCCATCAGCATCATTTCCACCGTCCTCCGCCCGACGCCGCGGACCACTGTCAGGCGTTCGATCAGGGCGGCATCCGACAGGCGGGCGGCGGCGCGGCGGGTGGGCACTACGCCCTCGGCGGCCCTGGCCGCGATGTCACGAATGGC
>JACMOQ010000450.1 GCA_014377905.1 Acetobacteraceae bacterium
AGTGAACCCGAGCCGCCTGAGCTTGCTGAACCTATCACCAGCACATTGAACGAACCCGACGGTGCCGAGCTCCCATCATACCAATGGGTAATACTCCAAGCTGCACTGGACGGATCGCCGACTCCCGGCGTGGCAAGCGCGTTTTCAGCGGTCGCATATCCATCCGATACACCGTTGTACCACAGCACATTCAAATTTGCTTGGGCCGGCGCGCCCACCGTCAATCCGACTGCGACGGCAAAACCCGCCAGGGACAATTTTTTCATTACTGATCGACCTTCATTTGCAAGCTTTGACGCACGAAATTTTTACGCCTTCAGCCGATCGAGCAATTTTTGTGCCATCCATTAAAACACCTTATTTTCAATTGCATGCAAAAAATTGTTCAAATTTTTATTCTGAGAGTGTAAAGCCGACTTTACACTTAAAGCTACAACATCGAGCCTGACTGGCCAACGCGCGGTTCGCCCGCCGACCGATTTATCCTGCCTCGGGCCAAAAATACCCAAAGTTCGATTGTCGATTGAATTGGCAGAGCTCAAACGATTTTTGCCTCAAACGGCGGCAACAAATCCGGCGCCTCGAACTCCAGCACCCACAAATCCCGATCGAACCCGACCTGGCGGGCGATATATTCATCGGCGATGTCATCGGTCACCGTTCCCGTGGCCCGCATCCAGGCCGCCGACCCATCGGCCGCACGTATTTGCGACAGCACCGAAACCCCGTCGCGGTTGCGCAGGATCACCAGCACCCCGCCGGCATCAGGGTCACCTTTGCGCACCACAGTGCCGTAGCGCCCGTCGGACTGGCCCATGCGCAGCGCCATCGATACCCAAATCCCGGCCTTGACCCGCGGTTCAGGCATGGGTGGAACTGCCCCCGTCGATCACCAAGGCTTGCCCAGTGAGGGATTTGGCTCCGGCGCGGGCCAGGAAGGCAACCATTTCGGCAATTTCATAGGCGGTTGCGATATGCCCGATCGGCAATGCCGCACCGGCCTGGGCGGCAGTGATGCCCAGTTCGGCGAAACGGCGATGGGCCATGGCAGTATCGACCCAGCCCGGACAGACCGCATTAACCGTGATGCCACGTGGCGCCGCCTGCATCGCCAGCGCCTTGGTCAGCCCGACCACACCATGCTTGGCGGCGCAATAGGCCACCTGATCCGGCACGCCTTGCAGCCCGAGGATTGAGGCGATGTTCACAATCCGTCCGGTCCGATCGGGCAGGCGCTTCAGGGCGGCACGGGCACAGCGCCACGATGCGGTAAGGTTGGTGGCGATGATCGCGTCCCAGAAAGCGTCGTCATCCTCATCCGGATCAGCCCCGGCGAGGCCGGCATTGTTGACCAGAAGATCGAGCCGATCGAGGCCGGCAAAGAAATCCCGCACCTCTCCGGCGTGGGTAACATCGAGGCGGGCGTAATCCACTCCAGTTGGCGTTGCCGCTTCGCTGCGGGCGGCGGCAATCACCGCATAGCCATCGGCCACCAAACGGCGGGCGATGGCGGCCCCGATGCCACTTGTGCCGCCGGTCACCACCGCGACTTTCATTGATGCTGTTTTCATGCGGCTGTTGTTCCACCATCGACCGGAAAAATCACCCCGGTCACGAAGCTTGCCGCATCGGATGCCAGGAAGGCGATCGTCGCCGCGATCTCGGCCGGGGCTGCGAAGCGCCCCATAGGCACAGCGTCAGTATAGGCGTCGATCGAATTGAACTGCCCGCCGGATCGC
>JACMOQ010000451.1 GCA_014377905.1 Acetobacteraceae bacterium
GAACCGAGCATGGTCAATCAATGGGATTTTCAGCCCCAGTTTGTAGCGACAAGCCTGCCGAATTTTGAAGCAATCGGCGCCATCGGCGCGCGGGCGGCCGCGGGGCGGGCGGCCGTAACGCCGGCGATCCAGGCGCTCGCGGACCGCATTTCCGGCAACGCACAGGGGTTGGACGCGGCGCGGGCAATTTATGACTGGGTGACCACAAATATCCGCTACGTGGCGGTCTATATGAATGTTGACGACGGCTGGGTGCCACATGAAGCCGATGCGGTGCTCAAAGCCGGCTACGGCGACTGCAAGGATTACAGCGTATTGATGCAGGCACTGCTTGGAGCGCGTGGCATCCGCGCCGACATGGCAGTGCTGGACTGGGGTTTGCGCACCACCGATCCGCTGCTTTGGGCGCCCTATTTCGCCAATCACGCCATTGTCTATTTGCCCGATTTCGACAAATTCCTCAATCCGACCAATCGCTATGCCAGGTTTGATGCGCTCGATCCGCAACTGGCCGGCAAGTTGGTGGTGCTGTTAACGCCTGAAGGTCGGGTGCTGCGGACGCCGCCGAGCACGGCCGAGGCCAATCACTACCGGATGCGCAGCGACCTGGTTCTGGGCGTGGACGGCACCATTAAGGGCCATGCCGATTTCGCCATGACTGCCAACGGCGAGGTTGGCATTCGCAACGCGCTGGCATCAACATCGTCAACCACCAAACTCGCCGAAAGCCTGCTGAGCAGGACGTTGGAAGGTGGCTTCGGCGATGTTGTGTCATCGAACCCGCGCGATCTGACGCGGCCACTGGCGTTGTCGGCGGATTGGTCGAGCCCGCATGCGGTCAATTTGATCGGACGTGACATCTTCCTTCGGGTGCCGGTCGGTCCCGATCTGGCGCCCCCGTCCGAAATGCGTGGGAAATTGTCGCCGACCGGGGTCCGGCGGACCAGGCTGTTCGCCGAGGCCCGCGATCATGGCTGGGAGACCGCGATTACCATACCGGACGGGATGCAGGTGGCGCGGTTGCCCGATGACGTCACAATTGCCAATGATGTCGGCCGTTATACCGCAAGCTACCGTACGGACGGTTCGCAACGGATCATGGTGAGCCGGAATCTGGTGATCGGCCGCGATGTTGTCGCGCCCGAGGATTATAAATTATTGGAGAAGCTGCTCTATGCCCCGATGATCGACGTCCGCGCCGTCGTGGTTCTGGCGCCCACGGGGGAATAGCAAGATGCGGGCGTTTGCGGCCCTTGGTGGCCTGCTGCTGGTTTTGTCCGGACCCGCCCGCGCCGAGCCCACCAGCCATATTCGCATTGACCGCCATTCGATCCGCTACGACGTGCAACCCGACCTGACCTTCACCATGACCCGCACCGATGACACGACCCTGCTGACCTCCCGCGGGGTGCAAATGGCGGGGTCTAGTGCGATGGGGTATTCGCCCGATCGTCAACGCGTGTCAGTGGTCCAAGCCTGGGTCGATCAGCCCGATGGCACGCGAGTGGTGGTGCCGGCGGCGAGCATGTTCAACCGGGTGGCGCAGGCGCCGGACAACACGCCTGGCTTTGTCAACGCGATGGTGCGCGCGGTGGTGTTTCCGCAATTGAAAGAGGGCAGCCGCACCCACGTGGTGTGGAAACTGACCCAGACCACGCCTGCCATGTACGGATTCAATGTCCAGCATCTGGTGCCGCTCGAATTCGATAGCGGGCCACTCACTATCGCCATCAACCTTCCGGCCGAGCTTGGGTTCGCCTGGAAGGCACGGGGTGGCTTTGAGGTCACCGACGTAGTGGGCGGTAATTTTCGCCATATCGTGGCCTATTTGCCGGGCCATGCGCGTGCTGAGCCGGAAGCCGCGATGGTCCCGGTGAGCGATGTGGCGCCGGGCTTTGCGGCGACGACCCTGCCGAATTACGAGGCAATCGGCGCCATCACCGCGCGCGCGGCGGCCGGCCGGGCCGGTGTCACCCCAGACATCCAGGCGCTGGCCGACCGGATCGCGCTGGATCGCACCGGTATTGCTGCGGCGCGGGCGATCTATGAGTGGGTGACCGAGAATATCCGCTACGTCGCGGTTTACCTCAACATGGAGGATGGCTGGGTGCCGCATGCGGCCCCTGAGGTGCTCAAGGCCGGTTACGGGGACTGCAAGGATTACAGCGTGCTGATGCAGGCGCTGCTCGCCGCACGTGGGATAAAAAGCGAAATTACCCTGGTGCGCTGGGACGAAACCAGCGTCGATCCGCTGTTGTGGGGTGTGGTGTTCAACCACGCCATCATCTATCTGCCCGAATTCGACCGCTATCTGAACCCGACGCGGCGCTACGCCCCGTTTGACGCCGCTGACCCGACGCTTGCCGACCGGTTGGTGGTGCGACTGGGCTTGGACGGCATCATGGCGCGCACCCCGGCCTTCACCGCGGCCCAGAACCGCTATCGCATGACCAGCCGTTTGCAGCTTGACCTGGCTGGCACGGTCATCGGGACTGCCGGGTTCGAGATGTCGACGAGCGCTGAGCCGGCGATCCGCCAGGCGCTCGCCGGTGCTGCATCCCCCGCCAGCCTGGCGGCACAGTTTCTCCGGATGACGCCCGAAGCCGGTTTCGGCGCCCTGACCGGGTCCGACCCCCGCGATTTGTCGCAGCCATTGCAACTGCACGCCGAATGGACCAGCCCGCACGCCGTGACGGTGCAGGACGGGTTGCTGGTGCTGCTTGTGCCGGCCGGGCTTGATCTGGCGCGTCCGGCGCAATTGAGCGGGGTGCTGCGCCGCACCGGGACGGCACCACGCCGCCAGCCCGCCTTCCTGACCGCGCGTGACTGGGGGTGGAGCAGTGTGATCGATTTGCCGCCGGGCCGCTTTGTCGCGCACCTGCCCGATGATGTCGCGGTGAGCAACCAGGTCGGCAGCTATCACGCCCATTACGTGGCCGGCCTGGACCAGATCAAGGTCGAGCGGCGGCTGGTAATCCATACCAACGTGATCGCGCCTGAAGATTTTGCGGCGCTGGAAATGGTGCTTTATGCCGCCCAGATCGACGCCCGGGCGGCAATGACTCTGACGCCCAATGGTGGCTAGGATACTCGCGATCATTTGGCGCATGCTGTCGCTGCTATGCCTGCTGGCGGCCCCGGCCGGGGCTGAGCCTGTCGTGCATGCCCGGCTCGATCGATCGATTGCCACCTACACGGTGAACCCTGCGCTCGGTTACCTGCTGACCAGCACCCAGGACTGGACGCTGCTGACCCAGCGCGGCCTGAGCCTGCGCGATCGGGCGACGTTGCTGTTTTATCCGTCCAGGCAAAGCGTTGAGCTTGTCGAAGCCTGGGTGGATCAGCCCGACGGGACGCGGGTGATGGTGCCGCCATCGAGCGTGTTCACCCGCATCACCCCGATGGCCGCCAATGTCGTGGGGTTTGTCACCAGCCGAACCATGACGGTGCTGTTCCCGCAACTCCGCATTGGCAGCCGCACCCATGTGGTGTGGAAAATGGATCGCGCCGCGCCGGCGTTGCTGGGGTTCAACACCTTTGGCATGCCCGAGTTCGAGTGGGATACCGCCGTGAGCGAAATCCGCATCGATCTGCCTGCCACCATCCCACTTACCTGGCGTGCCCGTGGCGGCTATCGCGTGACCGACACCAGCGATGGCGGGATGCGCCACATTATTGCCCGCATCACCGATCAGCCCGGCCAGGAGACCGAGCCGGGCATGGTCAACATCAACGATTTCATGCCGCAATTTCAGGCGACGAGCCTGCCCGACTTCGAAGCCATCGGGGCCATCACCGCACAGGCGGCGCGGGGGACTGGGGTGGTGGTGCCGGCGTTGCAAACGCTAGCTGACCGGATCGTCGGCGATTTGCAGGACGAGGCGGCCGCGCGCGCGATCCATGACTGGGTCAAGACCGCGATCCGACCAATGGTGCAGATCCTGAACCCGGTGGAAGGTTTCGCGCCGCGCCCGGCGCTCGCGGTGCTGCAAGCCGGCTTTGGCGATGGGCGTGACATGGCGGTGCTGACCCAGGCATTGCTCGCCGCACGCGGCATTCCGGCGGATCTGGTCCTGGTGGAAGAAGGCGGGCGCAATGGAGATCCGTTGTTCTGGACGCCATTTTTCATCAATCAGGCCATTCTCTATCTGCCTGATTTCGACCGCTATGTGAACATGTTTAGCCGCTTCAGCCGCTTCGATGCGCTGCAACCCAATTTGACCGGCAAGCTTGCGGTGCACGTGACCGATGGCGGGCGGCGCGCGCGAACTCCGGAGCTAACACCAGCGCAATCGCGCTACCATGCCCGGCTGCGCACCAGCCTCGATGTGTCGGGCACCATTACCGGCCATGCCGATTTCGAGATGTCGCCCACCGCGGAAGCCTATGTGCGCGGCCTGATCGCGGACGCCAGTTCGCTGGAGCAGTTGGCTGGGCAGGCCATCGCCGCGACCCCGGAAGGTGGGTCGGGCAGCTATGTTGCCTCCAACCCGCGCGATCTGTCCCAGCCGTTGCAGTTATCGGCGGACTGGATCAGCCCACGCGCACTTAATCGGCTTGGTGGGGCGATGATTTTGCAGGTGCCGCAGGGGGTTGGGCCGCTGGCCGTGTCCGGGCTGCGCGATCTGTTGCGGCAGACCGCATCCGGGCCACGGCGAACACCGGTCTGGGTTGGGGCGCGGGATTATCGCTGGGATGTGGCGCTGACGGTGCCGGATGGCTGGCCCATCGCGCGGCTGCCTCGGGATGTCGTGGTCGAAAACATCATCGGGCGCTACGAGGCGCAATACCGTGCCGAGGGGCAAACGATTTACGTGCAGCGGCAATTGATTGTCCGGCGCAACGTGGTGGCGCCCGACGAATATCCGGCGCTAGAGGCGTTGGCCTACGCGCCGCTGGAGGATACCAGGGGTTTGGTGTTTTTGCTGGATCGGGAGTGAGGACGAAAGCGTTTCACTGCTTGCCTACTGCCAACGCCAAATCCCCATACCCCACGAACCGCCGCTCATATCGCAACCCCAATCGGGTGGCGGCAGCGGTTGCGGCGAGGTTGAGCGCAGCATCGTCGGTCTGCGCGAGGTAAACCAATGCCTCATACTGCCCAAAATAGGCATCTCGAAGTTCGGGATGCCGATCCAGCCCGAGCGGTCGGATGACGAGGGTTTCAAACTGCCGGGCGAGAAAATCGGTGAGGAAAAAGCTGCGCATATCGGCTTCACCGGCGGCGGCGAAGTGTTCGGTACCCGAATAGAAGGCGTAGCAATGTGGGCCTGCCAGGCGCTCGACCCCTTCGTCGGGCAGCACCCGGTCGAGTGCGC
>JACMOQ010000452.1 GCA_014377905.1 Acetobacteraceae bacterium
ACAAATCTCCGAGCAAATCCAGCTCGAAGCGATCAACTACGTCCCCTACATCCCACTTGGCCAGTACATCCAGGCCACCGCATGGCGATCCAACCTTACCGGATTGTTGCGCGGCCCGGCGGCGGTATTCTGGAATATTAGCAAAACCTGACCGTAAATTCGCACGCAAAAAAAATCCGGGTTATCCCGAACAGATAACCCGGATTGCAGACAGACACCCTATCAGGCAAAAGCGAAATGCTGCTCCATGTCTTCTTTTGTTTCGGTCAGGTGCAGAAAATACTGATAGAACCCGCCATTATAGTTACCGTCCTGCCGGCGATTTTCCTCGCCTTCAAAATTGTAGTATCCCGGAGTGCATTCCTTGTTGCGATTGGTTTTTCCGCGATGGCGGATCACCTCGTCCACCCACCACTGTTCGGTTGCCGGCTTGGCATCAATCGTGGTGAAGCTGTGATCGCGGACATACTTGATGCATTCCGCGATATGCTTGCCCTGGGTCTGCAGCATGAAGGTCAGGTTGAACTGGAACGAGGCCTGATAGCCGCCCATGATGAACAGATTGGGATAGCCGGCGGAATGAATACCGAAGACAGTACGCATGCCTTCCGCGTATTTCTCGTTCAGTTCCAACCCGTTTTCACCACGGATGTCGTTATAGATCCCGGTGACCTGGACCTCGAAGCCGGTGGCGTAGATCAGCACGTCAACCGGATATTCCTTGCCCTGGAATACCACGCCGCGCGCGTTGATTTCGGTCACGCCTTCGCCCTTGGTATCAACCAGATGAACGTTCGGCAGGTTGAACGCGGGCAAATACTCATCATCGTAACAGGGGCGCTTGCAGCGATGCATGTACCAAGGCTTCAGCGCCTCAGCGGTGGCGGCATCCTTCACGATTTCATCGACCCGCGTGTGAATGCGCATCTGATGCTCGATATTCTGGTTTTCCTGGCGGCGGATTTTCTCGTCCCGCGGCATGGCGACGAGTTCGGCCTTCTGCGCCTCGGTCATCTGCGGTCCACGAATATGTTTGGCCAGACGATCTGCCTGCCATCCTGGCTGCAAAGCCGCCGCCCAAGCCGGGTCGGTCGGAATGTCATCGCGGATATCGATCGCCGACGGGGTGCGCTGGAAGACATACAGCGCCTTTGCCGCCCGCCCGACCCGCGGGATGATCTGCACCGCCGACGCCCCGGTTCCGATGATGCCGACCACCTTGTCCTTCAGCCCTGACAAATCGGGTTTGGTGTAGGCGTAGTCGAAGCGCGAGGTATGGAAGGAATGGCCCTTATAGGTCTCCATCCCAGCGATCAGCGAGAGTTTCGGCTTGGACAGCGTGCCATTGGCGCAGATCACGAATTGCGCCGACAATGTGTCGCCACGATCGGTGGTGACCCGCCATAATTTGGCGGCCTCATCCCACGCGGTTGAGGTGACTGTGGTCTGGAAGACCGCCAGTTCATAAAGGTTGTATTTGCGCGCAATGGCCTGGCAATGGGCGAAAATCTCTGGGCCTTTGGCGAAATAGCTTTCTGGCACGTAGCCGAGCTCATCAAGCAGCGGCAAATAATCATAAGCGGATACATCGCACGCCGCACCCGGGTAGCGGTTCCAATACCAGGTGCCACCAACATCGCCGCCACGCTCGACAATGCGAATGCTCTGCACCCCGCGCTCCCGCAGCCGGGCCGCGGTGAGCAACGCCGAAAAGCCGCCGCCGATCAGCAGGCATTCGACCGTATCAACGATCGGATCGCGCGGTGCCGCCGGCTCGGCATAGGGATCGACCTCGTATTTGGCGAGATCGCCAGTCAGTTCGGAGGTGTACTGGGCACGGCCATCGGGTCGGAAACCCAGCCGCACGTCGCGCGCCTCAGCAAATTTCTGCTTGATGTCGTCGTAATAGTCCTGCGCGCGCTCAATCGGCCGCAGGGGATCGAACGCCATCCGGCGGGCCGTCGTATTAGGGTTCTGCGCTTCGACGGGGCGAGGCTTGATTGAACTATCCGACACAGTGGCTTCCTACCTGTTTCACGCGGACGTGCCCAAACCGACACACCCCATATGGCCAGCCTATCTGGCCGTGTTACTCGCAGACTAGACAGCTTCCGCGGTGGTGCGCAACGGTGGGGATAATGCCGAACGGCATGTCAGCATCCTGTCGGAACCGAGGCGCTCCTGTCATGGCCGCGTCCGAAACACCGCCATCCCCGGTGTGCGCAAGGGCGCGGCGAGGTGGACGAACTCGGTGAGCCGGGTACGCGTGGTGCGCGGATCGATGATTTCCTCCACCGCGAAGGTTTCAGCGGTGCGGAACGGGGAGCGGAGCAGGTTAAGCCGATGGGTGATTTCCGCGAGTTTGGCGACCGGGTCCGCGGCAGCCTCGATGTCGGCGCGATAGGCCGCCTCGATCCCACCTTCGAGCGGCAACGACCCCCACCAGGCCGACAACCATGCGTAGCGCAGCGCGAGGCGGCCGGCGGGAACATTGGCGGCGCCGGCAACCCCAAACGCATTGCGGATGATAATGGTGCACCACGGCACGGTTGATTGGTTGATCGCGGCCATGGCGCGCACGCCGTGGCGGATGGTGGCGGTTTTTTCGGCCTCAAGGCCAATGAGGAAGCCGGGGCAGTCGCAGAGATAGACCACCGGCAAATGGAAGGTTTCGGCGAGATCGACGAAGCGGATGATTTTGTCGCAGGCATCGGTCGTCCACGCGCCGGCGTAGAAATACGGGTCGCCAGCCATCAGCGCGACAGGGTGGCCATCAAGCCGGGCAAGGCCGGTGATGATCGAACGGCCGAACATCTTGCCCATTTCAAAGAAGCTGCCTTTGTCGACCACGCTGTCGATGATGCCGCGCATTTTGTAGATTTTGCGTCGGTCACGCGGGATGGCCCGCATCAGGCTTTCGTCGGCGCGATTGGGATCGTCGTCGGACTTGATGATGGGCGGCAGATCGTAGACCGATGATGGGAGGTATGACAGGAAGCGACGGGCGCAGTCAAAAGCGTCTTCCTCGGTATCGACGGCGTGGTCGATGGCGCCAGCACGGGTCTGGATTTCCCAGCCGCCGAGTTCCATTTTGGTCAGGTTGTGGCCCAGGGCATTCACCACTGGCGGCCCGGCGACAAACATCGCCGATGTCGTTTTAGTCATCACCGAATAATGCGTGGCGGCGAGGCGGGCGGCCCCGAGGCCGGCGACCGAGCCAAGCCCGAGGCCGACCACCGGCACCACCGACAGGTTTCCCATCGCATATTGATAGGCCAGGGTGCTGCCGACCGATCCGGGCAAATTGGCGCGGCCGGTGGTTTCGATGGTTTTGACCGAGCCACCGCCGCCCGAGCCCTCGATGATGCGGATGATCGGCAGGCGGAATTCGGCGGCCATCTGCTCGGCCATCAGCACTTTGGTTTTGATGGTGGCATCGGCCGAGCCACCGCGAACCGTGAAATCATCGCCAACCACCACCACCGGCCGGCCTTCCACCCTGCCGCGCCCGAAAACGCAATTCGCCGGGGTGAGTTCCTGCAATTCGCCTTCGTTGCTGTAGGTCGCCTTGCCGGTAATACTGCCGACCTCGTAGAAACTGCCGGGATCGAGCACGCCGTCGATGCGTTCGCGCACCGTCAGCCGGCCGCCATCGTGCTGGCGCTTGACCTTGTCGGCGCCGCCCATTTGTTGGGAGAAGGCGCGGCGGCGGTTGAGTTCATCAAGTTCGGGCTGCCAGGTCACGCGGGGTCCTCCAGGATTTTG
>JACMOQ010000453.1 GCA_014377905.1 Acetobacteraceae bacterium
CCGACCATCAGGCGCAGCAGCACGCCGCGCCCGGCTTCATCGCGGCGGAGCGGATGGCCGGGGCCGGGGGGACCAAAGCGCGCGAACAGATCGGTGGCATCCACATTCATCCCGCCCAGCATCTGCATCGGGATGGCCGCCAGCACGAACAGCATCAGCCCCAGCAACACCAGCAGGCTCGCCATGCCAGCCCGATTACGCCGAAATCGGCGCCAGCGCAGCGTCCACGGGCCAATCGCGGCCTCGGTGCTGATGCCGCTCATTGCAGGGTGATTCGCGGGTCGAGCCAGCCATAGGCGAGATCGGCGGCGAGGTTGGACAGCAGGGTAACGCCGGTCGCAAATAACAGCCCGGTCAGCGCCAGGTTGAAGTCGTTACCGAGAATGGAATCGTAAATCATTTTTCCCATGCCGGGTTGGGCGAACATGGTTTCGGTCAGCAGCGCGCCGTTGAACAAGGTCCCAAAACTCAGCGCCATGATGGTCACCACCGGGATCAGCGCGTTGCGGAAGGCGTGGATTAGGACGACCCGACCCTCCCCAGCGCCTTTGGCGCGGGCGGTGCGGATATGGTCCATGCGCAGAACCTCAATCATGCTGGCGCGCACGTAACGGATGAAGCCGCCAGTGGTGGCGAAACCCAACGTAACCACCGGCATGATCAGATGCACGAGATGGTCGCGCAAGCTGCCGTCGCCAACATTGGAAATGCCGCTCGCCGGCAGCCAGTGCAAATTGACCGCGAAAATCAGGATCATCATCAGCGCGAGCCAGAACACTGGTACTGAAATCCCGGCAAAGGCAATCAGCCCGATCAGGCCATCGACCAGCCCGCCCGGCCGGCGCGCGGCGATGATGCCAAGGATGAAGGCGACAACGACGCTGAACGTGAAACTGCTCAGCATCAGCTTGCAGCTTTGCAGCAAAGCCGGCGCCAGCACTTCCAGCACCGGGGCCGAATGCACCCGCGAATAGCCGAGATCGCCCGACAGCGCCGCACTGAGCCAATGCCAGTAGCGCAGCAGCAAAGGCTGATCGAGCCCGTAGAGCGCGCGCAGATTGGCAACCATTTCCGGGGTCGCGTTCGGGTTCGAGGCGATCATGATATCGATCGGATCGCCCGGCATCAGCCCGATCAGCCCGTAAATCACCACCGACATCACCAGCATCACCAGCAGCGCCTGGCCGAGGCGGCGGAACACATAGCTGGTCATGGCGGGTAATCCCGGAAATGGCAGGCGGCATCGCCCGCGCGAGCGGCAAGCGGGGCGAGCGGCGGGACTTCGCTGCGGCAAATATTTTGCACCATCGGGCAGCGCGGATGGAACACGCAACCCGGCGGCGGCGCCAGCGGGCTGGGCATTTCGCCGGTGATGGCGCGGCCGCGGCTGCGGCGGGCGCCGATGCGCGGAACGCTGGCAAGCAGTGCGCGCGTGTAGGGATGGGCCGGGCTTGCGAACACTTCCGCGCGCGGACCCACTTCAACCAGGCGGCCGAGATACAATACCGCCACCCGGTCCACGAGATGGTTGACCACCGCCAGATCGTGGCTGATGAACAAATAGGACAGCCCGTTTGCCTCCTGCAAATCCTTCATCAGATTGAGGATCTGGCTTTGGATGGAGACATCGAGTGCCGAAAGCGGTTCGTCAGCCACAATCAATTGCGGCCGCGGGGCGAGCGCGCGGGCAATGGCGATGCGCTGGCGCTGGCCGCCGGAAAACTCATGCGGGTAACGGTTCAGCGCATCGACTGGAAGCCCGACCTGCTCGATCAGTTCCGCCGACCGCGCGGCGCGTTGGGCGGCATTGGCGGTGCCCTGGATGCGCAACGGCTCGGCGATGATGTCGGAGACCGGCATGCGCGGATCGAGCGCGCCGAACGGGTCCTGAAACACCATCTGGATGGCGCGGCGGGCGGCGGGCCAGGTGGTGCGGTCGAGCAGGGCGCCGCGAAACCGCATGCTGCCGGAATTTGGCGCTTGCAGGCCGGTGACGACGTTGCCGATGGTGGACTTGCCGCTGCCGCTTTCCCCGACCAGCGCCAGGGTTTCGCCTTCCGCAATTGCCAGACTGACCTGATCGACCGCCAACAGCCGCTTGCGACCGACCTTGAACTGCACTGAAACATTATCGAGGGCGTACAACTCGGTCATGCCAGCGCCTTGAAGCAGGCGACATCATGGCCCGGCCCAACAATCGTCGCGCCTGGCTCGGTGTGGCGGCAATCGGCATCAGCCAACGGGCAGCGATCGGCGAAGCGGCAGCCACGCGCGGCCTCGTCGAGGTCGGGGACGCCGCCCGCGATCACTGGCAGGCGATCGAGGCGATGGCCGGGATCGGGCAGGGTTGCGATCAGGCCCCGTGTGTAGGGATGGCGCGGATTGGCGAACAGCGCATCGGCCGGCGCCCGTTCGACGATGCGGCCGGCGTACATCACGATGATTTCGTGCGCGACCTCGCTCACCACCGCCAGATTATGGCTGATGAACTGGATCGCCATGCCGATGCGGTCTTGCAGATCGAGCATCAGATCGAGGATTTGCGCCTGGATGGTGACATCGAGCGCGGTGGTCGGTTCATCAGCGATCAGCAGCGCCGGTTCGCAGGCCAGCGCCATTGCGATCATCGCGCGCTGGCGCATGCCGCCGGAGAGTTGGTGCGGGAACGCAACCGCACGTTCCTTCGGCGAATTGATCCCGACGGCTTCGAGCTTTCCAACCGCAAGCCCCTCGGCCTCGCGCCAGGAAATTCCCTTGTGCAGCACCAGCACTTCGGCGATCTGATGCCCGACCCGCATTACGGGGTTTAACGCTGTCATCGGTTCCTGAAAAATCATCGCCACCCGTTCGCCGCGCAATTGGCGCCAGTTGGCGGCGGATTGGCCGATCAGTTCACGTCCAGCGAAATGGATGCTGCCGGTGACATGGCCTGGACTTGGCACCAGCCCCATCAGGGCCAGTGCCGTCATCGACTTGCCGCAACCGCTTTCGCCGACCACACCCAGGGTGCGGCCGGCGTTGATCGTGTAGCCGATACCAGCCACGACCCGGCGTTCGCCCTCGCCGCGTGGAAAGGCGACGCTGAGCCCTTCCACGCTGAGCAAGGGCGCCGGCATTACTGCGACTTCCAGTTCTCCGCCCAAAGGATGCTCATGTCGCCATGGCCGGTCGGGGTATAGCCAAGCAGCCATTTCGGCACGACATGCGGGTCGGCGCGATAGAACAGCGGCAGCACATGCAGCTTGTCCACGTAGATTTTCTGCATTTCCGCCCAGACCGCCAATTGCTTGGCGGGGTCGAGTTCGGACTCCGCCTGATCGATCAGCGTGTCCATGCGCGGGTCGTTGAAGGCGATTGCGTTCGACCCGGTGTAATTATTGGCCTCGGTCGGGATTTGCGCCGAATGCAAGGTCCGGCGTGGGGATGAGCCGACGTCCGACGACCAGGCATACATCGCCAGGCCGTTGAACAGGCGCTTCTTGACGGTTTCGCCAAAGAAGGTGCGCGGCGGCTCGTTCTTCAACGTCACGTCAATGCAGGCGGCCTTGAGCTGGTCTTGCAGCACCTGCTGAACCAGTTCGCGTAGCCGGTTGCCGGCGGTAGTGCCGAATTCCACCGACAGGCGGGTGTTGTCCTTGTTCGTGCAAATGCCGTCCTTGCCGGGGGTCCAGCCGGCCTCAGTCAGTAAGGCTTTTGCGCGGGCGCGGTCGAAATCAAAATTGGTCACGTTCTTGGTATAGTTCGGGTCGAGCGGATTAACCCAGCTTTGCGCCACGG
>JACMOQ010000454.1 GCA_014377905.1 Acetobacteraceae bacterium
GCTATTTTTGGCGATCTCCCTGGGATTTCTGGTCGGTGTGCTGGTGTTTGCGGTCAGCACCTGGGTCGGGCCGGCGTTCGGTATTGATCCGGCATTACATGCTGATATTACGGCATTCTTGCGTGCAATTGCGGTCGGTGGGCCGGCCTTGGGGATATCGGTCGCCTGCAATGGTTTGGCCAATGGCGCATCGCGGCCACGTGTCACCATGGTCGCCAACCTCGCCGCGGTGGTCTTGCTGATCCCGGTCGCCGGGGCGTTAATGTATGGACGGCTCGGGCTACCGGCCCTGGGCGCGTTCGGGTCAGGCCTGGCCAATACAATTGTGCTATGGATTCAGGCAGTTGCGATGCTGACTTATGTCCGATTCGCGCCGGGTTTCGCCGATCTGGGCTGGGATCGCGGACGGATTACCCCGGATTTCAAGGTGATCGGGGGCCTGCTGCGGGTTGGCGTACCGATGTCGGTGTCGGTGCTGCTCGAGGTTGGCATGTTCAGCACGGTCGGGGTGATGATCGGCGGCCTCGGCACGATAGCGGTTGCCAGCCATCAGATCGTGCTCAATGTCGCCGCCGTCAGCTTCATGGTGCCGCTTGGCTTGTCGGTGGCGATTACCGTCAGGGTCGGCAACGCTGTCGGCCGCAAGGATAACGCCGGGGTGCGGCGCGCCGGAATGGTGGGGCTCGGTTTGGCGCTGGTCACGCAATTCTTTTCGTCGGGCTTGATGCTGCTGTTTCCAACCACCATTCTCGGCTTCTATTCGGATAATGCGGCGGTGATCCAGGGCGGGCTGGCGCTGTTAGCGATTGCGGCGGTCTTCCAGATATCGGACGGCATTCAAGTCGCGGCATCGGGGGCGTTGCGCGGGCTGAAAGACACCATGGTGCCGATGCTGGTGACAGCGATTGCTTATTGGGGGGCGGGGATGCCGCTGGGATGGTATCTCGCGTTCAAACTGGGATTCGGCGCGGCGGGCATGTGGATGGGCATGGTGGCGGGCCTGTCAGTGGCGGCCGTGCTGCTGGCTGGGCGCTTCCTGCATAAGTCGAGGCGAGCTTGATACGTGAGCAGCCACGCATGGCGGCGGGCGTTTTGTCTGGCATGGCAGACCCAACTGAAACCCCTTGCGCGACATCGGTGCGGCTTGTAGGAGGAGCGCCGTTGCTGCTGTAGCTCAGTGGTAGAGCACTCCCTTGGTAAGGGAGAGGTCGACAGTTCAATCCCGTCCAGCAGCACCATTGCCATCCGCGTAGCAAGTCGGTCCGGTCAGTTCACCGGTTCGGGCCGTAATGCGGCGAGCGATGCCGCAAATTCCGCCTCAAGCAAATCGAGTTTGGCTTGCGTCGGGCCATTTTCTTGTCGTGACTCGCGTTCGATGCCGCGTGCAATCTCGGCCAGCCGCACCAGACCAAGGGTTGCGGCATTCCCGCAGAGTGCATGGGCAGCCTCCCCCACGCCCGCCAGATTGCCCGCTTCGGCATCGTGACGCAGCTGGCTTAGTGTGGCCGGGGTATCGCTGGCAAACGCTCTGATTACTGCCCCAACAATGTCATCACCGAGGGCTGACCGCAATTCATCAAGCGCGGCGGGATCGCACATCGTGGTGACGGCGGCGCCAAGCCCCAAGGCGGCGGTTATTTCTGCCGCCAGTCGTTCGCTGTTGATCGGTTTGGTGGCAAACCCATTCATGCCCGCTGCGCGACCCGCGTCATCATCGCTGCGAAACGCGTTAGCCGACAATCCGATGATCGGGATTGCGCCAAGCGGCCAAACCAGCGCGCGAATTGCCCGTGTTGCGGCGAGTCCGTCCATTTCGGGCATCATGATATCCATCAGCACCAAGTCGATCCCCCCGGCACATACGGCCTCCACGGCCTCGCGGCCATTGACCACCGCTTGCACTCGGCACCCGAGTCTTTCGAGCATGTGGGTCGCGACCAGTCGGTTGACCTTGGTATCCTCGGCAACCAGCACCACCGGCGCCCGCGCAGCGATCAGGCCAACGCCATTGCCGTGCCCCAATGCGGGCATCTGGTCGGGCGATTGGGTGGATGCACGAACCCGGATTGAAAACGTAAAGCAGCTTCCCAGGCCAGGCGCGCTATCGACGGTGATCGTGCCGTCCATCGCCTCGACCAAACGACGGCAAATTGCGAGCCCAAGGCCAGTACCGCCGAAGCGGCGAGTGATCGAGCCATCAGATTGGGTGAATTCGGCGAATAAAGTTTTTTGAGCGGCCGCGGCGATCCCGATCCCGCTATCGCGCACCGACCCGTCGAGCCACCAGCCCCCGTCATCGCGCGGGCGTGCCGCCAATCCTACAGCGATCGTTCCGAATTCAGGAGTGAATTTGATCGCATTGCCGATCAGATTGAAGAGGATCTGGCGCAGCCGATGCGGGTCACCCACCACAAAATCAGGCAGGTCGGACGAAGGCCACGTGCTGAGCGTCAGTCCCTGGGCTGTTGCGCGGGACGCCAACACTTCGACCACCTCCCGCACCACGATGGCAGGGCAGTAGGGGACCGCTTCGAGTTCCACGCCGCGTTCGTCGATTTTGGAGTAGTCGAGAATCTCGGTCAGCATTTCCAGCAAATGGGTGCCGGCCTGATAAATAATGTCAGCGTATTCACGCTGGCTGTCGGGCATCGGCAATGTCCGCATCAGATCGGCGGCGCCGAGGATCCCGTTGAGCGGGGTTCGGATTTCATGGCTCATTCCGGCCAGGAATTGCGCCCTTGCACGCACGGCGGCTTCGGCCGCGTCACGCGCTTCGGTCAGGACGTGCTGTTGCTGGGCGGCATTTGTCATGTCGGTGAAGCTTTGCACCCTGGTGCCGTCTTCGAGCACCTCGGTGCGGGTTTCGATGATCTTTCCATCTGCCATTTTCTGATGAAACAGCCGTACTATGTCGCCGTCGCGGCCGGAATAGGTGGCCCGGCCGATCGCCTCGCCACGCTGTAGCTGCAAGTTCTGCAAATCCCGTTCGGTGCGGCCTGGTTGAAAATCGGCTGGCAGATTGAGCAAAGCTGCGGAGCGGGCGTTGAACATCGCGATCCGCCCGTTCGGGTTGATCACCATCACCCCGACCCCAACATGTTCAAAGGCGATTTGCATGATCCCGTGCGCGCGCGCGGCGCGCTTGCGCTGCCTGCCGGCGCGTAATGTCAGGCCAACCACGACCCCGCTCATCGTCAGAGCGGCCAGGATGATGTGGGATGTTTTGGCGTCGCGTGCTGCAAGCGTGTCGGCTGCCGACAGCGCAACCATCCCGGCATGCCACGCCAAGTCTCCCTGTCCAACTTCGCGCAGCAGCAGCGCAGCCCAAATCAGGGCGATTGCTGCGGCCGGCACTGCCCAGGCCGCAAGCACAGGGCGTAGAAATTGCGCCACGTCAGGCCGAGGCTTTGTGGGACAGCATGGCGGTTGCGGCGTCTGCGCCCAGCGGCTGGGCAAACAGATAGCCCTGGCCGATTGTCACCCCAAGTGCATGCAGACGCTCCGCAATTGGCTCGCTCTCGATGCCTTCAGCGACAAGCTTCAACTCCATTGAATTGGCAAGCGAGATTACGGCTCCGACGATCTTGGGCAGTTCGGGGTCCCGCAGCAATCCCATCACGAAGCGCTGGTCGATCTTCAGCTCGCTGAAGGGCAGGCGTAGTAGCGACAGCAAGGATGAATGCCCGGTGCCAAAATCATCAATGGCGATACCAACGCCGCGGATCCGCAGCCGGGTCAGGATATCGGCGGCGGCAATGTAATCGGCCATCAACGCGCCCTCGGTCACTTCGAGGATCAGGCGCGCAGGCGCGATGCCGTGCCCGGCCAGCACGTTGCTGATCCGTTCGGGCAGCATCAAGTCGCCCAGGCTGGATGGCGACAGATTGACTGCCATTTCCAGCGCAGGATCGACATCGTGCCAGGCACGCAGCTGATGCAACGCGCGATCGAGCACATTTACCGTGATGCGGTCGATCAGACCATGTCGTTCGGCAAGCGGGATGAAAGCGTCGGGGCCGATGGTGCCAAATGTTGGACTGTGCCAACGCGCCAGGGCTTCGAAGCCGACAACCCGACGGTCGGAGAGCCGGATTTTGGGCTGGTAGAGGCAGTGAATTTCGCCAGCATCTAGTGCAGCATCGAGCATTCCGGGCGTCAATGTGGCCCGACGCGCCCGGTTGGCGCGCGGCTTCTCGCGCGGGACTTCGGCGATGCACGCCATCAGCTGATCGAGTGCCAATGGTTTGCCGAGCGTTCCCGCCACCCGCAAACCCAACGCCACGGCAAGCCGGGCGGGGGCTTCACGCACCCGTTCGTCGAAGCCGGAAATCAGGATCAACACCGGATCGCGTTCCAGTCGGGCAATTTCGCGCAGCACCTCGATCCCGTCATGTTCGCGCAAGGACAGATCGAGCACCACGACATCCGCACTCTGGCCATGCAACCAGCGCGTTGCCTCAATCAATGAGCCTGCGCCGGATGCCGCATACCCAAGCTTTTCAGCTGCACGCGACACGATCAAACGTTGTACAGCTTCGTCATCGACCACAAGAAGCCGCGGTGGGTCGAACGCTTCGGTGGACAAAATCATTCAATCCTCGCTGAAACTCTGGCCGCCGGTTGGGCCGGAAGTCAGAATGCAAGGTCAATTGAAAGATTGTCTTAAAGCCGGCCTCGACCGTCGGGGCGGCGTGGTCAGCCGATTTCGAGTTGCACAGCGATGTCTTCAGCTTTGGCCGCGAGTTTGGCGAGGCGCTTTGCGGCGGTGGCATCCGTCTTGGCCGGCTTGCTAGTCTGGGTGCGCAAATTTTCCGCTTCCAGTCGCAAATCGTGCAATTCGTCAGCCATCAGCAGGGCCGCAAGTGCCAGGAGGCGGCCTTCGCCAGAATGTCCGCCTAGGGCTTTGATGCTATCGACTCGGCTTTGCACATCAGCCGCCATGTTGGTGAGATGGGTTTCCTGGCCATCCTCGCAGCCCAGCGTGTAGCTGTAGCCGTTTATTTTGACGGTCACTTGCGCCACGTGTGGATCCTTAATTCTGTATGTCGGTGGCGAGTTCGTCGGCCAGTCGGTCAATCATGCGGTCAAGCTGGGCGGTGATCGACGCACTGCGTCCGTCCACTGCCGCCGGGCGAGACCCAGCCGCGGCAATTCGATCAAGTGCCACTTCGAGGCGCTTGGTGGCAGCTTCGGTATCGGCGTCGTTCGCATCAGGTGGGACTGCCAAGCGTGCCTCCGGCCAGAATGATTGCAGAACAGGATGCGGGGCATCCGCCCAAACTTGAGTTACACCGCCCAAGCGCTTAGGCGTCAAGCATGTTTTCGCACCCTGCGGTGATTGTGCACGGAATTGACCACGTCCGTCTCGCCTTGCGTCCTGGCCGCAAGGTGGTTTTGGTATCCAGCCACGGTGCGGCGCTTTACGCGGGCACCGGCTGGTGGCGCGCGTTGATGGCGATCGGCCGTGCTGAGTTTCCGGCAACCCCGATGACCGATCTGCTCGATTGCGCCGGCGCACCCGGCCGGGCTTTGGAAGCGTTGCGGGCAGGACAAGCCGCGATCCGGCTCGATGCGTCAGTGCCAGCGTGGCCTGCGGTTGCAGCGATCGCCACAGCCCTCGGTGCGCGGGTGTTTCCCCACCGTCCGCCCGCCATCGATCTCGGCCAAGGCGATGCCTGGCGCCTCGATGCCTGGCTTACAGGTGACACGGACCGCAACCTGCGCTAGATCATTATTCGTCAAAACGGCTTGGTTTGAGCGGCTAAAGATGATCGTGAAAACAAGCGTCTAGCGCGAAGATTATTACAGCACCAAGCGGAGGAAGCCCCTATGCGCATCACCCAGCGCGTTAAAAAGATTCTCGACTGGTATGAAAGCGACAACCCCGGCAGCAAAGCGAGCCTCGCCCGCATCCTCATGGAAGGCAAGCTCGGCGGCACTGGCAAGCTGGTGATTCTACCGGTCGATCAGGGCTTCGAGCACGGCCCGGCACGCAGCTTCGCGCCGAACCCGGCGGCCTATGACCCGCATTATCATTTCCAGCTGGCGATTGACGCGGGGTTGTCGGCCTACGCCGCGCCCTTGGGAATGCTTGAAGCCGGTGCCGATACGTTTGCCGGCTCCATTCCATTGATTCTGAAGATGAATTCGTCGAACTCGCTGGCGACTAGCAAGGATCAGGCGGTGACGGCGTCGGTTGGTGACGCGTTGCGCTTGGGCTGTTCAGCGATCGGCTTCACGATTTATCCGGGCAGCGAATACGCGTTTGACCAGATGGAAGAACTGCGCGACCTCGCCGACGAAGCCAAGGCGTCCGGCCTCGCGGTCGTCACCTGGTCTTACCCGCGTGGCCCGAACCTCGACAAGAAGGCCGAAACCGCGGTCGACATCTGCGCCTATGCCGCGCATATGGCAGCCTTGATGGGGGCGCACATCATCAAAGTAAAGCCGCCGACGGCCGAAATCGGCCTCGAAGCGGCGCGCAAATCCTATGATGGCGTCGATATTTCGACAATGGCCAAGCGAGTCGAACACGTCATGCAGGCGAGCTTCGCCGGCAAACGCATCGTGGTGTTTTCGGGCGGCGAGGCGAAGGACCTTGAAGGCCTATTCGCCGAAGTACGCGGTTTGCGTGACGGCGGCGCCAACGGCTCGATCATCGGCCGCAACACCTTCCAGCGTCCGAAAGCCGATGCGCTGGCGATGTTGGCCAAGATTATCGAGATCTACCAGGGCAAGGCGTAACACCATGGCGGGGGACGGTTGCAGGCTTTATTTGATTACCCCGCCCTATATCGACTTTGCAGCGTTTCCCGCCGCGATGGCGCAGGCACTGGATGCCGGCGATGTCGCGGCGGTGCAACTGCGGTTGAAAGATGTCGATGATGAAACCGTGCGGCGGGCGATCGATGTGCTGCGGCCAATCGTGCAGTCGCGCGATGTCGCATTTCTGATCAATGACCGTCCCGATCTGGCGGTCGAACATGGCTGCGACGGCGCCCATATCGGCCAGACAGACATGCCGGCCGCTGAGGCCCGCAAGCTGCTCGGCAAACTCACAATGGGCGTCACCTGTCATGCCAGCCGTGATCTGGCAATGCAGGCGGGCGAGGATGGTGCCGATTACGTCGCGTTTGGGGCGTTCTTCCCGACCGAAACCAAGGACGGCACTGCCGAGGCCGAGCCCGAGATTTTGCAGTGGTGGTCGGAGTTGATGGAATTGCCGGTGGTGGCGATCGGCGGCATCAACGCGGCCAATTGCGCGCCATTGGTGAAGGCTGGGGTGAATTTCCTCGCGGTGATTGGGGCGGTCTGGAACCACCGCGATGGCCCGGCGGCGGGGGTCCAGGCGATGAATGCGGCAATAGCGGTGGCTTAGGGCTTGTTTGGGATGAGTGAAGTCATTCGCCCCGCCAGCCATGGGGCGAGCACCATTGCTCCGGCATGGTTCAAGTGATTGATATCCGTCCATAGTTTCGCGTCGATGATGGCTGGTCCCGGCGACCAGATCGGACCGTATTGCTGGTAAAATGCGGAAAACGCCGGCGCTGCCGCGAGATGCTGCGGCATCATGAGAAACCGAATTTCGACGCCTTGCTTGCGGGCCAGTTCAGCGATCCCCTGAACGTAGGATAGGTTGGCACGCCGTTCCAGTTGATGGAACGCTGGCGGCAAGGCGAGCTTGCGGGCGATCGCGAGGGCGGATTGCAGGCGCTGTTGTTCGAGCTCGGTTTCGGTATGGCTTTGCAATCTCGGCACCACGGGATGGATCGGGTGGTCAAAAGACCCGGTCGCGGCATAGGTATCGTCCCATCGCGCACCACGATATTTCGCGGGCGTGAACTCAAGCGTCGTGCCATAGACGCCGGGAAAGGTTGTCCGCAGGAAAAGCTGCATCTGCCGCAGCGGCAGACGCCCGAGATTGGCGAAATACGACACGTTAATAATGAGCGGCGCAAGCAGGATATCGGATACGTCGGCAAGTGGGCCAAAGGCCGGATGCAGGTCCCGCGGCTCGTCTTCGGTGATTTCCAGGACAAGCAGCTTGATGGTCCTATTTAGCAATGCCTCTTGGGCTAGCAGATAATGCAGGTCGCGGCCCAGATGCTGCATTGCAAAATTGACGACGTGCAAACTCTGTCGAGTGGCTTGGCGATAGGCGCTTTCGACCCCGGCGCTGTTGACGCCAAACACGCTGCGCGATGTGCCGATGAACATGATGTCGATTGGAGTCTGATCGTAGTGGATGCGCTCATAAATCCAGCCAGCC
>JACMOQ010000455.1 GCA_014377905.1 Acetobacteraceae bacterium
CCCTTGATGAAAAATGGATCAATGGCGCTCGGTGATCGCTGATTGCCGGGTGATCGGGGTTTTCGCCGATCACAGCCAATGTATGCGACCGCATCATTGAGGCGATCACCACAAAAGATTTAGCCCCCCTGCCCCGCCACCAGCCCCGCCGCCGCATCCGCGATTTGCCCGACCAACACGCTGACCACCGCGGCCATCGGCAACCCAGGCAGCGCCGGCGCGGTCAGACGCAGGATCCGCGCCACCGGCCGGCTGCGTCCGTCGCGCCGTACCGCCAGTTGCGCAACTAGAACCACATTGCCGGCGTCATCGGCATCCAACCGCTGGATATCAAGTTCGATCACCCGATCCGCATCAGCACTGATCCGCCCGGACTCGGCAAAAACGCTCGCCCCCGGCAGCCGCTGCACCAGATCCTCGGCGAACACCCGCTCCAGCATACGCCCCAACGGTTCCGCCCAGCGTTCCACGTCCGACACCTGCAAGCGATACGCCGTCGGGCTGCGCACGATTTCCGGCCGATCGAGATAGGCGGCCACCCCCACTCGGCGCAGTTCGATCACCAGCGGCAAGCTCGACTGCGGCACGCCGGCGACAAACGCCAAGGTGTAATAATTCAACGGCGTTGATGCGCACCCCGCCAGCAGCAACCCGAGCAAAACCAAAAACCGTGTCATTGCTTACCACCCCCGTCCCGCCCGCGCAGCAAGGCGTCGGGATGCGCGTTGAGATAATCCGCCAGCAGCCGCATCGACCGCGCCGCATCGGCAATCTGGCCCAACAAGCGGTCAAGGTCACGCGCAAACGGCGACCCTGCCCCATAGCCGCTATCAACCGATCCGATCAGCCGGTTGGTGCGGTCAAGCGCCGATTGCACCCCCTGGGTCAATTGCGGCAACTGCTTGGCCGCCGGGCCAACGCCGGCCTGAATAGTACGCGCCATGTCGCGCGCCGACACCAGGGCCTCATTCAACCGTAGCAACGCGTCGCGCAATTCCGGCCCGTTGGCCAGGCTGCTGGCCCCCTTCAGGGTTTCCTGCAACTGCGCCACCACTCCATCAAGCGGCAAATTATTGAGCCGGTTGACGAAATTCCCCGCCGCATCGGTGATCCGCTCGAACCCACCCGGCTGGCTCGGCAGCACCAGCGCGTCGCTTTCGATGGCAACGTCCACCGCCGGCGCGCCGGGCACGAAGCGCATGCTCAACGCCATCTGTCCGGTCAGCAGATTGGTGGTGTCAAGCTGCATGCGCAGGCCGCGCGCAACCAGTCGTTGCACCACCGCGAGGCTGTTGCCGGCGCCGAGCAGGGCCGCCGCACCCGCCATCGACATCCGTTCGGGCTGCACCTCAAATCGCACCGTGACCTGCGAACTTGCCCCTGCCGGATCAAAATCAAGCTTTACCTCGGTGACCTCGCCGATCTGGATGCCGTAAATTTCCACCGGCGCGCCAGCCGCGAGGCCGCGCACACTGCCCTCGAACCTTGTCAGCAGCTTGATCTTGTCGCGATAGCCCGATGCCGAGGCCCGCGCCTCATCGGGATAAAGTGGGAAAATCCACTCCGCCACCGGCTTGGCGCCATGACGCTCGGCCGCCGGCGTGTCGAAGCTGATGCCACCATTGACCAGCGCCGACAGGCTGTTCATCCGCAGCCGCA
>JACMOQ010000054.1 GCA_014377905.1 Acetobacteraceae bacterium
GGCAGGAACGGCCTTCGCGGAGCATAGACAGCACCAACGCTGCATCACCGGCGCGAAGCGTGCGTGGCGGGTTTGGTGCAACGCATAATTCGGCCGGCAGATGGATCATGAGGTTGGCGGTAAATGCCAAGTCAGCCAAAATGACGATAGTATTCATAAAATCCTCCAATTCATCCCAAACCAAACAATTACTGCCGGCTCATCAAAACAATGGATTTCCTGAACTCTATGTTTTCTGCTCGGACCAAGCGCAGGGCCCAACCAGATTTTTGACCCAATGGTTTTACCGCAATCGGTTCGACATCCAATTGCGCGGAGATTCAACGCAAGTTCGGTTGCTTGTGGCGTCCGGCCTGGCGGTATAACTGCATCAATCGCGCCTTGACCGTCGGCACCGAAACGCCTTGCGCGGCGGCAATTGCCCGACAAGACCAACCTTTTTGCAACAATACGAGCATCGCCAGGCAATCCGTTTCACTGAATAATTCAGTGAACACACTCGGCCTCGACCTGATGTCGATCGAATTCCCTGTCCGCAGCGCCGCAAACAGGGCCGCGCTCTGAGTGACAATCAATGTCTGCATGCCGAGGCCCCTTTTGCGGCTACCCTATCCATGTTGGGCAGCATAGGCAGGTATGGCATACCGGCGTAAGTCGTTAATCAGCGAATTCACGAAACTGTGATCGAAAAAAATATATAAATATCGAGCCTTTTCTGCGTGCTTCGAAGTTTGGTGAAGTTTTGTGACGTATTTCGAGGCAAATCGGTGTGATGGAAAACGCCCCACCGGCGCGCGGGGCGGCGAGCAGGGCGTTAAGGGTTTCGCCGATCATTACGCGACCGGATCGCAGCGGAAGCCGTCCCCCCAACGCTTGACGCGGCTGACCGACGGCGACGGAAAATGCGCCATGCAGCACAAGGTTGATGTGTCGCAGTATTGTTCGAGGAAGGCGCGACGGGTGACAACTGCCAGGGCCGGATCAAAATCGACCCGCATCTGCAATTCGGGGTAGCGCGCCTGGATGGGTGAATGGATCAGGTCGCCGGTCACCACCGCATCGGTCCGGGCGCCACGGCCGATCTGGACGGCAAAATGATCAATGGTGTGCCCGGGGGTGGGTTGCAGACGGATATGGTCACCGAAGGCTGCATCCGACCGCACCAAATCCGCCCGGCCGGCCGCGACGATCGGCAAAACACTGTCAACCATCGGGCCGATCGGGTTTTCCGCGTTCCTCGCGGTCCAGTATTCCAGCTCCCGGTCCGAAAACAAATAGCGCGCCTTGGGGAAGGTCGGCACCCATTGGCCGTTTTGAAGCTTGGTGTTCCAGCCAACATGATCGACATGGAGATGGGTGCACATGACCGCGTCGATATCGTCCACCCCGAAGCCGGCCGCGCCCAATGCGTCCATATAGCGCGTGCTTTTATTCTGATGCCAGTTGCCGCGCCCCGGCCGTTCCTTGTCGTTATCGACGCAGGTATCGATCAGAATTTTATGGTGCGGCGTGACAACCAGATAGGACTGGAAGCAAAAGATCAGCTTGTCGGTGGCCGGGTCGAGCGCGGCGGGCGCCATCCAGGACCGGCTTTCCGCCAATTGCTGGGCGGTGAGGTTGGGCAGGAAACGCGTTGCCTCCTCGAACGGAGCCTCGTCCTCGACAATGCGGTGGATGGTGACATCGCCGACTTGATAGGTGGTGGACATGCCCGAACTCCTGCATTTTGTGTTGCCAGGATGCCCAAGCCGGCCGGTTTTGGCTACTGCCACCGAAACGCCGCGTTCGATACGAACACTGATTGGCGGATGATGGAAACGTATTTCCTCCGCGCCGGATGTGCTAGCGTTGCAGCCGTCGGGCCAATCTGCGGACGCGGTCGGAAAGCTGGCGAAGTCGATGATGAAGGAGAAAGCAATGGCTGTCTGCGCGGAGTTTCATTTTGATTTCGGAAGTCCCAACGCCTACCTAGCGCACCGGGTGATCCCTGAGATTACGGCGCGAACCGGTGTGAACTTTAGCTATATCCCGGTGCTACTTGGCGGCGTGTTCAAAGCGACAAATAATGCGTCTCCAATGGTGCAATTCCAAGGGATACGCAACAAGAACGAATATCAATCCCTGGAAATGAAGCGATTCATTGCCCGGCACAGCATCGCCTTTACCCGCAACCCGCATTTCCCGGTTAACACCATCACCATTATGCGCGGCGCCGTGGCGGCCGAGATGGACGGTATAATGGATCGCTATGTCGATGCAGTATTCGATCTGATGTGGAAAACGCCACAGAAACTTGACGATCCCGCGGTAACCAAGGCGGCGTTGGACGCAGCCGGCTTTGATGGCGCCACGATCCTGGCGCGCACACAGGATCAGGCGGTAAAAGACCGGTTGCTGGAAAACACCGAGGCATCGGTGGATCGCGGCACTTTTGGCAGCCCGACTTTCTACATCAATGGCGACATTTATTTCGGCAAAGATCGGCTGGCGGACGTCGAGCAGGCGATCATCGCGGCAAAAGAGTAGCGCAATATGGACCACAAAGCCCTTAAGTTTGAAATCCGCGACGGCGTCGCCACGATCACCCTGACCCGCCCGGCGAGCTTCAACGCGCTCGATCTGCAAATGTCGATCGAATTGCTCGACGTCGCCAATATCTGCGCGACCGATCCCCTGGTGCGCTGCGTGGTGCTGACTGGCGCGGGGGATAAGGCGTTCTGCGCCGGCGGTGATGTGGCGGGATTTGTCGGCGCCGGGGACAAGGTGCAACGGCTGGTTCAGGACATGACAACCAATTTGCACATGGCGATTTCGCGCTTCACCTGGATGCGCGCGCCGGTGATTGCCGCGGTTAATGGGGTGGCAGCCGGCGCCGGCCTGTCAATCATGGCGTTCTGCGACCTGGCAATTGCCGCCGACCACGCCCGCTTCACCAGCGCCTATACCCGCATTGGCCTTACCCCCGATGGCAGCTCCACCTTTTTCTTATCCCATCTGATCGGCCGGCGGCGGGCGATGGAAATGTACATGACTAACCGCACCCTGACGGCCGCCGAGGCGCTGGACTGGGGGTTGGTCAATCGCTGCGTGCCGGGCGCCGATTTGATGGCCGAAGCGGGTGCCCTGGCGCGCCAGCTCGCCGATGGTCCGACCGAGGCCCATGGCGGCATCAAACGCATGCTCAATCAAGCGGCGACCGAAAGCCTGGAAAGCCAGATGGAACTCGAAACCCGCACGATCGTTGCAATGGTGGCGACGGCCGACGGGCGCGAGGGCGTTCGGGCTTTTGTCGAAAAGCGCAAGCCCAGCTTCGAGGGGCGCTGATCCCATGGCCGAAAAAGACAAGCTGATCGGATGACACTCTAAGCGGGCGCTAGCCGATAATGGCTCACCGCCCATTCGTGACCATCCCGGTATCCGAACAACCCCTCGGTCGCCAGAAAGAATATGCGCCAGCGCCGTGCCCACATCGGTGCCGCCGCACCGTAAACCTGGCGCAGGACGACATCGATTGCCGTGCGATTGCGGTCGAAATTCGCCAACCAGTCGCGCGCGGTGTGGGCGTAGTGGGTGCCGCTCCAGCGCCAGTCCGCTTCAACCAAAAACAAGCCGCCAAATTGGCGCACCATATCGTGGCTGGGCATGATGCCGCCGGTGAAGAAATGCTGGGCGATCCAGTCGGACGGGTCATCGGTTTCGAAGCTGTAGGGCGTGGTGCAGTGGCTGAACACATGCAGGAATAGCCGCCCGTCCGGTTTAATCCAACCGCGCACCCGGCTAAGCAGGTCATTCCAGTTGGACATGTGTTCGAACATTTCCACCGACACGACCCGGTCGAACCGCGCACCAGGGTCAAACACATTCATATCGGCGGTGATCACACGTACATTGCCGAGGCCACGTTTGGCGGCTTCGGCTTCGATGAACAGGCGTTGCGGCTGGGAGTTGGAAACTGCGGTTATGCGGGCGGCGGGGTAGTGGGCCGCCATCCACAGGCTAAGTGAGCCCCAGCCGCAACCGAGCTCCAGGATTTCCTGCCCGTCATGCAAATCGGCATGGGCGCAGGTTTCGGCCAGACCGCGCGCTTCGGCGTCCGCCAAGCTGTCGCCGGGGGCGTAGAGGCAGCTTGAGTATTTGCGATGCGGTCCGAGGCAGAGCGCGAAGAATTCGGGGGGCAATTCATAGTGTTGGGCATTGGCTGCGTCAGCATGGAGCGCAATCGGGCGCTGGCCCATACTGGTGACGAAATCAGCCGTAGCAGTGACTGGGCTTGCCGCAAGTTCGCGGGCGGTGCGGGCACAGAGTGTTGTGATCGCGGCGCGCAACACTATATCAGGCAAAGGCAAGTGGTCTGCGGCGGCAAACGCGAGACGACGGAAATTCATGGCGGCGCCTTGTTTGGGTAGGATGCGGTATTCTACGCGCTAGGCTGGATCGCAGATGCGGAGTGGGTGATATGGGGTTGATCGGGCGGCGCGCAATGTTGGCGGGGCTGGGGGCTGTCGGCACAGGTTTGCCTGTTTGGGCGGCTCCGACGCAATCCCTGGTGTTTCGAGTGACGCGCAAAGGCGATGACATCGGCCGACACAGCATAACTTTTAGCGGCGATGCAGCGCAGTTGCAGGTTGACATCGCTGTCGATATTCGCGTCGGGCTGGGGCCAATTACTTTGTATCGGTACGGGTTGCGCGCCACCGAGCGCTGGCGCAACGGGGTGTTGCAGGAGGTGTCCGGCACCACCAATGACGATGGCACTAAGGATTTCGTGAACGCCCGACGCCAGAATGATCGGCTTTCTGTGGAAGGCTCCGCTGGACCGGCATATCTCGCTCCTGCCGCATCGATTGCCGCAAGCCATTGGAACCGCGCCGAGCTTGCCGCCCCGATGGTCAACATCCAGGATGGCGCGTTGCTGGAGTTCAAGGTTACTCCGAAAGGTCTGGAGCAGCTGACTGCCCGGGGACGCCAGGTAGCCGCGGAGCATTATGTGCTGGACGGTAAGGAACATCTCGAAATTTGGTATGATTCCGCCGGCGTGTGGGTTGGGTTGACGGCGATCGGCCGAGATGGGTCGTTGATTACTTATGAACAAATCTAGCAGTTTGGCCAGATTTCGGCCGCTTTGGATGTTTGGTCGGTGAACACTTTCGCGATCAGTCTGGCGGTCGCCTTTTTTGTCTTTGCCGGTGCGGGCATTGGGCTGGTGCTCCATCGCATCGTGCCACAAGCGCATCTGACCAAGGAAACCCAGGACGTTGTCCGGCTGGGAACCAGCATGCTGTCGGTCATGGCGTCACTGGTGCTGGGCCTTTTGATTGCCACAGCGAAGACAACTTATGACCGCACCGAGCACGATATCCGCAGCTATGCCGCTGAACTCATTCTGTTAAACGAAACCCTGCGGGATTACGGCAACGATGCCGCCAAGCCAAGGGCGTTGCTGCGGAAATATACCGCCATGTTGTTGGAAGATAGCTGGCCGACATCGGACACCCGACCCGCACAAGTTGAAAATGCGCAAACCGGGGCGATGCTGGAACATGTGCGCGAGGAAATCCGGGCGCTTGTCCCGCTCGATGCCGGGCAGCGCTGGCTGCAGGACCAGGCGTTGCAAATTAACGTCGGCCTGCTGCGTCAGCGTTGGCTGCTGATCGAGCAAAACGGCCCCAGCGTGCAGCCCGTGGTGATCGTTATTCTGGTCATCTGGATATCGCTGATTTTTGCAAGCTTTGGGCTGAATGCCCCGCGGAACGGCACTGTGGTCGTGGCGCTTCTGGTATGTTCGTTGGCGATCGGCGGGTCGATCTTTCTGATCCTCGAAATGGATGATCCGTTGGGTGGAATGCTGCGGATATCAAGCGGGCCGATGGTGAGCGCGCTTGGCCATATGGTTCCCTGAATAAGTGAAAACCTGAGTAGTTTCCGCCCCTGTCATCGAGCGCCGAGCGCCAGTTAATATAGCAAACTGGCTGAACGCTGGAGCCATGAAATTGGACCTGCCATTTTAACGCAACCAATTGACATGGAACCGAGTCCACGGCGCGCGCCTGTTACGAAGTTAGGGAATATCATATGCTTAATCGTCGGATCGTTATCGGCCTTCTTGCATCTGCAAGTGCGCTGGCAGTTACCCCTGTGTCGGTCGCCAAGGATAAGCACTATCATAAAAATGGCGGCGAGCTGCTGGGACAAAACCTGAAGAAGAATGGCAAGCACGCGGTTGGCAAAGCCGGGAAGGAAACCGTGGTCGCCGAAGTAAGCGGTGGAAAAGTTCTTGGTATGACTGCCGGTAACCTTCAAGTAAAAAAGGTTATGTCTAAGAAAAAAATGGCACACAACGGCAGTAATGGCATACATCTCGCGGCGTATGGCGACGTTCAACTCGCACAGAATTATGAAGTTTATTATGGATATTGTTTTTATGATGGATTCGATTATTACTGCTATTGGTTTGCAGCGTATGAAGTCTATTCGCTAGACGGGTGGGATGAATACGTTATCATGTAACAGCATATTATGGCGGATGGTGGCACTTGTGTAACAACCATCCGCCTTGGACCGCAGCGCCGTGCTTAGGATGATTTTAATGGATAAAGTTCGAAACATTCTGTGCATTTGAACATGTTTATTTTGATGAAAAATTACAGAAATTTGATGTAATCCGCCTTAAATTCACCCAGATTGCAGAGCGTTATGTTTAACAGCCCGGAAATAAAAAATCTTGGCCCGAATATCGGAGGAGGCTTGCTGCCATGCGCTACCCACTCGCAGTTTTAGGTCTTGCTGCACTCGGGTGCGGTATATTCTCACAAACCGTCGCCGCCGATCCGCCCTGCGGGCGCGGTTGGCGGAAACATGAAGCTTGTGGCGGATATGTTCACGCGCCGCAGGTCTACATGGCCCCCAGCCCGGTCTATGTCGTGCCGCCACCGGTCTATGTGCAGCGGCCGGCTCCGTATCCCGTTTATGTCCTGCCGGGGCCATCCATGAATTTGGTAATCCCGCTGCGTTAAACGACAGAATGACCGGCACGTCCCTTCCCGGCCCGCCTTTTTTCTAAAATTTTCAGGAGTTTCCAGCTATGACCACACGAACCAGTTTTGCACGTAATTCTATTATGATTGCCAGCCTGTTGGCTGCCGCCCCAATCTTCAGCGGCCCGGCGCTATCACCGGGTTGGGCAGTTGCGCATGCCGCTTCCGGCGGAAATGGTGGTGGCAACAATGGTGGCGGAGGCGGGAACGGCGGCGGCAACAATGGCGGGAACGGCGGCAATAACGGTGGCAATTCCGGCAATAATGGCAACGCCGGCAACAGCAATGCGGGGAACAGCAATGGCGCCGCGAACAGCGCCGAACAGGCATCGCGCGGCAACGGCAACGGCGGGAAATCCGGCGGCACGTCCGCCGGGGGTGGTAACGCGAAAGGGCACGCTGGCGAAAAGGGCACTGCGTCTTCGGGCCAAATGTCGAGTGCGCTTGGTGCGCTGAACGCCGCGCACGCCTCGCCCAATGCCTTGAACCACGCAGCATCGAACTCTCGCGTGGGGCACATCGCGACTTATGACAAGGCGATGGTCACGGCACTGGCAATGCCGACAAATACCCCGGTGGCGATTGCCGCACAGACAGCGGCGATTTCTGCGGCGCGCACCCAGTTGGCCGCCAGTTCGAACAAAACCCTGACCCCCGAGGTCGTGACCAAGGTGGACGGCTATCTTGGGTTGGGATCAAGCGATCCGCGGATCGGCACGTCAATGTAGCAAGCAAACAGGATGTGCCCGGGCGTATGGCGCGGGCACATCCGGTTGATTGTTTACTCCCGGATCGACGCACAGGCGGCAGTGAGCCAGGTGAGCGCCGCGCCTGTTAGGTGCGGCGCAACAACGGCCGCCACCTTGGCGTGATAGGTGTCAATCCACGCTATTTCGGCCGCAGTTAGCAAAGCGCGATCAATCAAACGCATGTCAAACGGCGCCCAGGTCAAGGTTTCAAAGCCAAGGAACGGTTTGAGCGCACCGGGAAAACTTCGGTGTTCAACAAGAAGAAGATTTTCCAGGCGGATTCCGTAATGACCAGGGAGGTAATATCCCGGCTCATTAGACAGCACCATTCCGGCGGCAATGGGCACCGGCTTGGCGGCACGGGAAATGCTGACAGGGCCTTCATGGACCGACAAATAGCTACCAA
>JACMOQ010000456.1 GCA_014377905.1 Acetobacteraceae bacterium
CCGCTGGCGCCCGCCAGCGTCCGGTTGCCATCCCGCGTGATCTGGCGTCCCGCCTGTCGGTGCGGGCGGATATGCTGCCGGCCGTTTTGCGCGGCCTCGGCTTCCGGCTGTTTCCGTCCGTGCCTTTGCCCGCCGGGCATTTCGGGCCACCAGCCCCGCCGATGATGGCGCCAATCCCTCCGCGCCGGGTGGCACCACCGCAGGTTGTGCGCGCCGACGCCCCGTTTGCGGCCTTGGCGGAGCTTGCCTTGTCGCGTCGGGCATGACCCGCGTCGAGAACTTCCTGTTCAACTCCACGCGCAGTGTTTGGCGATCCTGGACATCGTTTCGCCGTAGGTGTGAATTTCACCGATGAGCGATGGGGCGGATTGGCAAAGGCTGGACATGTTTCTGTGGTGCGCCCGGATGCTGCGGGCACGTGCCGATTGCGCCCGCCTGGTGGCCGATGGCGGCATCCGGATCAATCGCCAACCGACCGAAAAGCCGCATGCAAAAATCCGCATCGGGGATATTATCACCCTGCCCATCCGCGGCGATGTCCTGGTGCTCGAAGTGCAGACGCTGGCAGAACGTCGTGGCCCGGCGACTGCCGCGCGCTTGTTGTATCGGCTGATCCCGGACACATCCGTGCAAGGCGGCGATGCGGCAGAACCATTGCCCTAGCGCCGAAACCTGGGCATATCCCGCCCCCACTCTATATCCCGTTCTGGTCCAACTTGAGGAGCGCCCGATGACCTATGTGGTCAACGAGAACTGCATCCGCTGCAAATTCATGGATTGCGTCGAAGTCTGCCCAGTTGACTGCTTTTACGTCGGTGAGAACATGCTGGTGATCAATCCCGACGAATGCATTGACTGCGGTGTGTGCGAACCCGAATGCCCGGCCGAGGCGATTCTGCCAGACAGCGACGATCGCGCGACATCGTGGCTCGAACGCAATCGGATTTACTCGGCGCCTGGCCAATGGCCCAATATCACCCGCAAGGGCGTGGCGCCTGCCGATGCCGATGACTGGAAAGGCAAACCGGACAAGGAGAAGCTGTTCTCCCCCGAGCCAGGCAAGCCGTAGTTGTCGCGCGTGCCGGGATGACGCGATGTGCAATTTGTGTTACGCTAGGTCGCAGTAGCGTTCCGGCGCCTGGAATTAGGTGCGCGTGCGGTCGAAAAATTCGTTTGAACAGCCATCTGTGTTGGTGACCTCATTGAAGGCATCGGCGCGCGATCGGCACATTTAAAGCGCGAGGAATAGGATGACGGACTCTGCTGCGTCTGTACCGCCGGTTGGAGCAGATGAAACAATCGTCGCGGCCAGCAAACCCAAGCGTGCCGGCAAATCGGCCGTTGCTTCAGCAGAGCCTGTCCCCTTAACGGAATTGACTCTAAAGAAAAGCAAGGAAGTCAGAAGTTTGACTGAAAACAGCGCGCCAGTTGCCCAAGATGCCCCGCCGATCGCTGCCCCGGCACCAGCGGCTGCGGTGAAGCAAGCCGCGAAGGCCGCGACGGCTAAACCAAGTGCAGCGAAGGTCGCGCCGAAAGCCGCAGTACCAGAAGATGATATCGCGCCGGTAAGCGCCGCACCAACGATGGCCGATCTGGTCCGTGAAGCCGCGCGCGCCCATCGCGCTGAGGAGGAGGCTGGTGGCGGAAAGGCGAAAGTCGCCGTCAAGCCGGTCCCCAAACCCGCCGTCGCGGCCAAGCCAGCCCTCCCACCCGTTTCAGCGACCGCACCGATCGAGGCGACTCCGGGGGAGGCGAAGCCAGTCTCCAAGGTTGTCGAGCAGCGAATGGGCGGCCCGATTCAACATAATGGCCGGCCGCCGCAAATCTCGCGCGCATCGAACAAGGACGAATCGTTCGCCGAGGGTGATTTTGTCGTCTATCCGACCCATGGCGTTGGCAAGGTTGAAAAAATCGCCATCGAAGATATTGCCGGGCATCGCCTCGAACTGATCCACATCACCTTCGAAGAAAACCGCATGACCTTGCGGGTTCCGGTGTCGAAGGCGCGTAGCGCCGGCTTGCGCAAGCTTGCTACCCGCAAGCTGTTCGATGAAGCGCTGGCGATCCTCAAAGGCCGGGCCCGGGTAAAACGCACCATGTGGTCGCGCCGGGCGCAGGAATACGAGGCCAAGATCAATTCTGGCGATCCACTGGCCATTGCCGAAGTCGTGCGTGACCTGCACCGCAATTCCGGGCAGCCGGACCAGAGCTTTTCCGAACGTCAGATTTACGAGGCTGCATTGGATCGTTTGGCGGCCGAACTCGGGGCGCTCGACCAGACCGACAAGCTGACCGCGATTGTGAAGCTGACGCAGTTTCTTAAATCGCTGTAGTCGCCCCGACCGCGACAATAAAAAAGGCCGCAGCTTTCGCTGCGCCCTTTTTCGTTCCCGACCTATGTCAGGTTAGTTATTGTTGTTGCGGACCCCAACCAGCTGCAGCAGCATCATGAACAGGTTGATGAAGTTCAGCAGCAGAGTCAGGCTATCGAGGGCGCTGCGTTTGGCGGCTTCGCCGAGGCCGTAGGCGTGAGAATATTCGACATAATCAGCCTTGATGCGCTGGGTGTCGTAGGCGGTAAGGCCGGTGAAGATCAGCACGCCGATCACGCTGATGGCGAATTGCAATGCGCCGCTGCCCAGGAAAATATTGACCACGCTGGCAATCAGGATGCCAAACAGGCCCATCATCAGGAAGCTGCCCATGCGCGTCAGGTCGCTGCGGGTGGTGTAACCGTAGATCGACATTGCGGCGAAGGTGCCGGCGGTGATGAAGAACACCTGGACGATCGAGCTTTGCACGTAGACCAGGAAGATACTGCTCATACTGGCGCCCATCGTCGCGCAGAACGCCCAGAACAAACCCTGCACTGCGGTGGGGGATAGCTTGTTGAGGCCAAAATTCAACACCAGCATGAACGCGAGCGGGGCGAACATGGCGATATACGCCAATGCGCCCGGCTGATGCCGCAGGCCGCGCGGGGTCATCACCTCGGGGTAGAAGGCGTTAAACAGCACCGGAACCGCGACGATCGCGTATGCCACCAAGCCAGTCAGCACCAGGCCGGACGCCATCCAATTATAAACGCGGAGCATGTAGCTGCGCAGCCCGGCATCCAGGGCCGCCGCAGATTCCGAAGCGCGGGAAGCACCGGTGTAGGTCCGAAAGTCGGGACTGATGGCCATTTGGGTTTCTTTCTTAGTTAACAGATTGGCTCGGCTCTATTTTGAGCACTTAGCGTCAAGGTTCAAGCGAATTCGGTGTAATGTTTCGGAAGGGGGAAAAAAATCACTCATTGCGCAGCATCGGCGCTACTTTTGCCCGTAAGGCGCTCGCGGTGCCAGCGTATCCAAAGCCTAACATCAGCACGATACAGCCCAAAATAACCATGGCCAGGGTGCCGGGCAGGAATACCCAGGACGTGCCCATGACGAAATGCACGACCCCCCAACTCGCCGCGGTACCGATCGCGGCCGACAGCACGCCGGCAATCGCGCCGATCAGGCCGAATTCGATTAGCCAGGCTGCACGTATCTGCGTCCGGCTGGCGCCTAAAGTCTTGAGGATGACCGCATCGCGGATCCGGCGGCGCTGCCCGGCTGCAACCGCGCCGGCCAGCACCAGAATGCCCGACACCAAGGTTAAAGATCCGGTGGCGGCAAGCGCAGTGGCGATCTGGTCAAGCAGGCTGCTCACCACGCCCAGCACATCGGCAATGCGGATCGCCGAGACATTGGGCAAAGCATCGGTGACCGCACGCAGCAGATCCGCTTGGATCCACGGATCGGCCCTCAGGGTGGCGATATGGGTGTGGGGCGCGCGGGCCAACAGGCCGGGACTGGCGATTAATGTGAAATTGATCCCCATCGTCCGCCACGCGACATCGCGCAAATTGGCGATCTTGAGGTCGATATTACGGCCAAGCACATTAACTTGAATGGTATCGCCAATTCCAACGCCCCAACCGGCGGCAATCGCTGCATCGAAGCTTACCAAAGCTGGGCCATCATAGTCGCTGGCCCACCAGGTTCCGGCGACAATCCGGCTGCCTTCGGGCGGCGTCGCGGAATAGGTCAGGCCGCGATCTCCGCGCAGCGCCCAGGCGGTATCCGGGGTTGTGTGGACTTGATCGACCGGGGTGCCGTTCACGCTGACCACGCGGGCACGCAGGCTGGGCACATCACGAAATTCGCTGACCCCGGGAAAGCCTTCGACGATGGCACGAAAGCGCGGCATCTGGTCGTTCTGGATGTCAATGAAAAAATAGCTCGGCGCGTTGGCGGGCATCTGATCGGCGACCTGATGATGAACGTTGCCCTGGATCAGGGCGACGGCGGCAAGGGTGGACAAACCCAGCCCCACCGACACCAGCATCAGCGCGGTCGCGGCACCTGGGCGATAAAGGTTGGACAAGCCAAGCCGCAACCAGGCGCTGGAGCCCAAACCGGCGGCGGCCCGCGCCAACACCATCAGCCCCCAGCCACCCAGGCGAAACAGCACCAGGGTTGCGGCCGCTGCGGCGCAAAACCAAAGTGCAAATTTCGGGTCTTCGGCGGTTGCCACGATCAGTCCGACAAGCACCACGGCCAGGCCGCAATTAACGGCGAGCAACCCCCAGGAGAAGCCGCGCCCGTCCGTGATCATCAGGTCGCGAAATAGCGCCGCGCCAGGAATGCGCATCGCCCGCCCCAGCGGCCACAGCGCAAAACATCCCGCGGTCAACATCCCGAACGCGGCCGCCTGCGCGAGGGCGAGCGGATAAAGACCATCGACCGGGGGCACCGGCAGGACCTCACGCAGGTAAGTGCCGGCAAGCCACGGCAATGCCCCGCCCATGACGAGCCCGATCAGCACGCCGGCGCCGGCCAGCGCCAGCACCTGGACCATCACCACCGCAAAAACCAACCCGGCCGAGGCGCCGAGGCAACGCAGGATCGCAATTGTCCGCGCCCGCGCGGCGAGCCAGGCGCGCACCCCGTTAGCCACCCCGATCCCACCCACGAGCAGCGAGGTCAGGCCAACGAGCGTCATGAACAGCGCCATCCGGTCGATGAACTGCCCAACCCCGGGGGCTGCATCGGTGGCCTGGCGGAAACGCCAGCCATCATCGGCAAAATCCGCGCGCAAAGCCGCCAGAACCGTGCGCGGGTCGGTGCCTGGCGGCAGCTTGATCCGCATTTGATGGGAGACAATCGCCCCAGGTTGCAGCAAGCCGGCGCCGGCTAACGTCGAACGCGGCACCAGCACACGCGGGCCGAACAAAGTCGGCGTCGCAACCCGATCCGGTTCCTCCAACACCAGGCCCGCGATCTTGACCTGGCTGTTGCCAAGCCGCAATTCCGCGCCCTGTGCCACGCCGAGCCGTTCGAGCACCGCCGGATCGACCAGCAATCCGCTACCCAGCTTTTGGGGTGGATCAATCCGCGCCACCCCGATCAACGGCCAAGCGGCGTCCACCGCTTTCAGTTCCACCAGCAACCGGCTGCCCGACGGCGCGACCAGCATGGTGCGAAGCGTGGTGACGTCGGAATAGACCATCTGGCGGTCCCGCAACCAGTCGCGCAGCCCGTCGGGCAGTTCCTGGGCGCCGCCCTCAATCGACAGACCCCCGCCAAGGATGCGCGCCCCATCGCGCACTAATCCAGCCGCCACACTGGCGCGCAACGTTCCGACCGCCGCGATCGCGGTGACCCCGAGCGCAAGGCAGGCCAGCACAATCCAAAGCCCGGCCACCCCGAAGCGCATTTCCCGTCCGGCAATCCGCAGCACCAGGCCGATCACGCGACGATCCTGCCATCCTGCATCGAAACCACCCGATCACACCGTGCGGCGAGCGATGGATCGTGGGTGATCAGCAGCAAGGTCGCCCCCAGCCGCGCCCGCAAATCGAACAGCAGCGCCATCACGGTTTCACCCGTCGCACGGTCGAGATTGCCGGTCGGTTCATCGGCGAGCAGAAGCTTGGGTTCAGGCGCAAAGGCGCGGGCGAGCGCCACGCGCTGTTGTTCCCCGCCCGAAAGCTGGCCGGGCAAATGGGTCAGGCGATGGCCAAGCCCGACCTGGGCGAGGCTGGCCCGGGCTTTTTCCATCGCGTGCCGATCTCCGGCAAGTTCCAGCGGGATGGCGACATTTTCAAGTGCCGTCATGCTCGGGATCAGATGAAAGGATTGGAACACAATGCCGACCATGCTGAGCCTGATCCGGGCCAGCGCGTCTTCGCCCAGGCCGGTCAGTTCCTGCCCTGCCAGCCGCACCGATCCGCTGGTTGCCTGCTCCAGTCCCGCCAGCAACATCAGCAGGCTGGTCTTTCCCGATCCGGACGGGCCAACCAGCCCTACCACTTCGCCGGCCGCGATCGTAAGGTCGATACCGCGCAGGATGTTGACCGGCCCGGCCGATGCCGGCACGGTCAGGACCAGATTGGCGACCCGCACCAGGGAAGCGGATTGGGCAATATCGGAAGGTTGGACGATGGCGTTCATGCACGCAGGATATGGCCTGCCGGCGCGTTGGCGGAAAGCCGCGATTGCACTTGCTTGCACATTTTTCATGTTTTGTACTCCCGTATGGGCGGCCGCACCGCGCCTGCTGGTGCTGGGCGACTCGCTCACTGCCGGTTTCGGCCTGCCGGTGGCCGACGGTTTTCAGGCCAGGCTTACCGCGGCTTTAAAAGCCGTTGGGCGCGAAGTGGTCATTGTCGATGCGGCCGTGTCTGGTGACACCTCGGCTGGCGGGCGGGCGCGGGTTGACTGGGCGCTGGCCGAGGGGGCGGATTTCGCCATCGTCGAACTCGGCGCCAATGACGGGTTGCGGGGCCTCGACCCGGCCGGCACCGAGGCTAATCTTGCAGCGATTCTCGACGGCCTCGCCAAGCGCCGCATCCCGGTTCTGCTGACCGGCATGCTGGCGCCGCCAAATTTTGGCGAGGCCTATGGGGTGGCCTATCGCGATGTTTTCACCCGGCTTGGCCAGCGGGCTGGCATCATCTTCGATCCGTTCTTCCTCGTCGATGTCGCCGGCGACCCAACCCTTAACCAAGCCGACCGCATTCACCCCAACCCGGAAGGTGTCCGCCGCATCGTTGCCCGGATATTGCCGCTGGTGCTGCGCCTGCTCGATCAGGTGCCAAGATGAGGTTATTTGTCGGCCTCGACTTGCCTTGGCCGATCCGCGAACAACTTGACCGGCTAGATGGCGGCATTCCCGGCGCGCGCTGGGTGCCTGACGAAAATTTGCATCTGACCCTGCGTTTCATCGGCGAGGTTGCGCCAGATCAGGCCGAGGAAATCGACCTGTCGCTCGCCAGCTTGCGCGGCCGGGGCTTGACGCTGACCTTTGCCGGTGTTGGCACCTTCGCCAAAGCCGGCCGTGAAACCCAGCTTTGGGTGGGCGTTGAACGCAATCCGGCGCTCAATCATCTGCAAGGCAAGATCGAATTCGCGTTGCAGCGGGCGGGTCTGGCGCCGGAACGTCGGCGGTTTATCCCACATGTAACCCTGGCGCGGCTTGACGACGCGGTGCCGCCCAGAATGCCGCTTTCATGCAGGCGCATAATCTGTTTCGGTCCGCGCCAGTGGTTTTCGATCATTTCACCCTGTTCAGTTCCCTGCTTGGCAAAGATGCGGCGATTTATACCGCCGAGGTGGATTACCCGCTTGCCTGACACCATCGCCTCAGTCGCAGGCCAAGCCCGAGCCTGCACGCTCTGCGCCGACAGCTTGCCGCGCGGACCAAGACCGATATTGCGCGTTTCATCGAGCGCCCGGATTCTGATTATTGGGCAGGCACCGGGCACAAGGGTCCATGAAACCGGCATTCCGTGGAACGATGCCTCTGGAAACCGTCTGCGCAGCTGGATGGCGATTTCATCCGATGATTTTTATGACGAAGCCCGTGTCGCCATTATGCCGATGGGGCTGTGCTATCCCGGTGTGCTCCCCAATGGCGGCGACGCGCGCCCCATGCCGATCTGCGCCCCAACCTGGCATCCACTTTTGCTACCGTTAATGCCCAAGATCGAATTGACCCTGGCCGTCGGCGGCTACGCCCAGGCGCGATTGCTCGGCAAAGGCACCGTCAACGACCGTGTCCGCGACTATGCCCGCTTCCTGCCGGCCATCATGCCCTTGCCGCACCCGTCCTGGCGCACCATCGGCTGGGAGCGACGCAATCCCTGGTTCGAAGCCGAAATTTTGCCGCTATTGCGCAGCCGGATCGCCAGCCTGCTCGGTTGATGCGCTGGCAAACCGCCATCAAAACCGCACTCATTTTTGCCAATCATCGAAGGAACCCCACCAAACTCGCGCAGAGCCCGTGTTATGAGCCCGGTGCCCTGCCGGTCGGCAACGCGATGCCGGTCAGCATTTCCCAGAACCGGATAACAAACGCATCGTCGCGCCCGCCATGCCCAGCGGCCGCGGCGGCGAGGAATAATTGATGCGCCGACGACGCCATCGGCAACGGGAACGTCAGCGCGCGGGCCTGATCGAGCACAATCCCGAGGTCCTTGACGAATATATTCACCGCCGAACTCGGTGTGTCATCCCCCGCCAGAACATGCGGCATCCGGTTTTGCCACATCCACGAACTTCCCGCCGATGACGAGATAACATCGAACAGCGTTTGCGGATCGGCGCCAGCGCGAATGCCGAGTGCCATCGCCTCGGCGGCAACCGCGATATGCACACCGGCGAGCAACTGGTTGACCATCTTGATGGTGCTTCCGATGCCGGCGTCATCCCCCAGACGCCAAACCTTTCCGGCGACCGCGTCGAGCACGGGCTGGGCCGCATCGAAAGCGGCAGGGCTGCCCGATGCCATCACCGTCATGGTGCCGCTACGCGCCGCCGCCATGCCGCCCGAAACCGGGGCATCCAGCAATCGCAGTTGCCGAGCCTCGAGCCTGGTGGCGAGGCTGAGGGCATATTCTGGCGCAACCGTTGTGCAGCACATTACCACAGCATTTGGGGCTAGCCGATCGAGGCAGCCATGGTCGCCAAACAACACATCATCGACCTGGTGGGCGTTGACGACGAACACCACCAGCGCCTGAAGTCCTGCTGGCAGGTCCGCCGCCCGTGCCACGGCCTGGCCCCCCGCCGCAATAAGTTCCGCCCGCGCGCCTTCGCGCAATTCGGCGCCGCACACGATATGCCCGGCTTTCACCAGGTTGAGCGCCGCCCCCATCCCCATCGACCCGAGGCCGATAACACCGACATGAAGCGTTTGTGGGGATACGGGATTGGACATCGCGAGCCTCGCCAGAATGGGGTCCCGTCTTGTCGGACAGCTTGCCGGGCTTGCCTACCCCAAAAAAAAGCCGACCGCAGAATCAACCACGGTCGGCCAAGGTGCAACCGGAGCATTGGGGGGAGTGATATGCTCGGCCAGTCCGGTATTGAAACCGGGATCGCATATGCGGTCGGGTGTTTACTATCCTGCCTAGCTACCCGCGGCATTGACTTAAATCATTGGTAACAAGGAAATCCGCATCCCGGTGGCCATGGCATCCTCCTCTGGCCGATGGCGCGGATATTTGCCCTGATGGTGTGGGAAATCGGGCTGGGCGATACGATCCAGTTTATCCGCTACCTGAAGCTGCTGCATGCGGCCGGCGCGATCATTCTTGTGTCGATCCAGCCGGGTTTGCGCCATTTGGTGGCGGGGCTGGATGTGCCGGTCGAGCATATCTATTTCGACTGGCGCACGATGTTTCGCATGGGTCATACCACAACCCGGTTCGATTTCATCATCCGCATGCCGAGCCTGCCGTGCTTATTCCATACCACGCCAGAAACGATTCCGGCGGAAATTCCTGACCTCGCCGCCGATCCGGCGCGGGCAGATCAGTGACCGACCCTCTGGGTGCGATGTGATGGGGCGCATTTCTGGACCGGGCACCAATCCTCAACATCAGGCTGCGACGGTTGCGCAACTGGCCGAAATCATTATTTATTACTATATCGTAACAAAATAGGCGTAATTTTTCCGATCACCCTCATCCGGGTAGCGCCGCAGCACCACACACCGCCGGCACCCCAGCCCCCCCAGCTTCCACCCGAATGTGCCATGGCGGCACCGCCGCCGCCGCCGTGATTTCAACCGGCGCTAC
>JACMOQ010000457.1 GCA_014377905.1 Acetobacteraceae bacterium
CTGCGCTTTCTGCGCCTGAAAGAAACCGTGGTTGAAGTCGCCGATGGTGGCATCGGCGATCCGAAAGTACCCGCCTACGCCGGTGGGCGCCTGCCGCTGTCGACTAACCTCGCCGATCGGGTGCGGGCGATGCTGGCAACGCCGAGCACGTGGCCGGACCTGCCTGCGCCAGTGCGCGAATGGCTCGGGTTGCAGAAATCGATTTCCCGTCTGCCGGGCCGTGACGATTTGTTGATCGAAACCTTTCCGCGCGGCGATCGCTGGTTCATGGTTGCCTACTGCTTTGAGGGCCGCAACGCCCACCAGACGCTCGGCATGCTGCTGACACGGCGGATGGAACGTGCCGGCCTGCAACCGTTGGGTTTTGTTGCCACCGACTACGTGCTGGCCACCTGGTCGGTGCACAAGCCCGAGAACGTGGCGCAATTCTTCACCCAGGACATGCTGGGCGATGACCTTGAAGCCTGGATGGCAGAAAGTTCGATGCTGCGCCGCACCTTTCGCAACGTGGCGCTGATTGCCGGCCTGATCGCGCGCCACAACCCGGCCGCCGAGAAGACCCGTCGGCAGGTCACGGTTAATTCGGATCTGATCTACAACGTGCTCCGCCGCCATCAACCGGACCATATCCTGCTGCGCGCGACCTGGGCGGATGCGGCCGGCGGCCTGACCGATCTTGGCCGCATCGCCGGGATGCTGGCCCGCATCAAGGGCCGTATTCGCCACATGGTGCTATCGCGGGTGTCGCCGCTGGCGGTGCCGGTGCTGCTGGAAATCGGCCGTGAAAGCGTGCGCAGCGGGGAAAGCGAGGAAGCCCTGCTGGCCGCGGCCGAAGAAGCCTTGGTCGATGAGGCGATGGGGCCGCCGCAGGGAAGCTTGTTCGGCGGTTAACCGGTTGCGTAAGCCTGGGGCGCCTGCTAGCAATTCGCTATGCGCATAATCCTTTTGCTGATCATTGTGGTTGTCGGCGGTGCCTGGTTCTATCCCCAGTATGCGGAGGACACCAGCAATGGCTGCGCAGCGTTCGAAAAGAAACTGTCTGGATTGATGCAGGCCGAGTCCAAAAAAATTCTCCCCGGGCAGCGCGGCAACGACCCAAGGGTGAACGCGTTGTTCGATGCGATGAAAACCGTCGTGGCCAGCTCAAACGGTTTAATGGCCGAGGCTTATATCAAGGACAAATTCCCCCAACTCGCCCAATTGCCGCCCAGCATTGGCTGTGTTGCGGGATATTGGAAGCTTACCTTCGATCCCGATCTGACCCAGTATATGAAGGGCAAGTTGGGCGCGAAGCCATAAGTCTCGGGGGATTTTCGCCGCAGCGCATGGCGGCATGATCCTGCCGCTGAATAGTCGGACACTGATCGGCGCCTTTACTGATTTCGCAGCAAAAACGCCTTGTTCACGCAATTCTCCAACCGATTATCTCGTAAGTACCGCGCCGCCGTCCGGGCTGAAAAGCTCCTGATGTCGCGCATGCTCTCCGGCGTATAGAACGCTGAATGGGGTGTCACGATCAGGCGATGCTTGATCCAGGCTTCGTTGCCATGCCACGCGGCGAGCAGTTTCACTCCAAGGTTCAGCGGCTCATCCGGCAGCACGTCAAGCCCGGCTGCAAGGATGATATCGGCCTTCATCGCATCGTATAGCGCATCAAGATCGATGATCGGCCCACGGGCAGTGTTGATCAGGATCATCCCCGGCTTGGCGGCGGTAAGCGCGTCGCGGCCGATCAGCTTGCGGGTTTCGGCATTCAACGGCATGTGGATCGACACGATATCGCACTGGCCCATCAGTTCGGCGAGGCTGTCGGCGCGGCGGATGCCAAGCGCGAGCTCGTAGCCATTGGGCACGTAAGGATCAAAAAACACGACATCCATGTCAAAGGCCTTGGCGCGACGGGCGGCCGCGGTGCCGATGCGGCCAATGCCGACCACGCCGAAAGTGCATTTCGACAGGCGGTGGCCGAACGGGTTATGCGCCGGGCGCCAATTGGCTTTGGGGTCTTCGCGCAGGCTTTGGTCGTGATAGGCGATGCTTTTGGCCAAGGTCATCATCAGCGCAATGGCGTGATCGGCGACCTCACGTGTGCCATAATCGGGGGTGTTGCAGACCGCGATGCCCATCCGGCCGAGGCGTTCGACATCGACCTCGTCATAGCCAACGGCCGATTTCACCAGGATCTTGCAGTTTTTCAGCTTGTCGATGGCCGATGCTGGCGGGTTTGGGCCGACAATGGCATCCGCGCTTGCCCACTCGGCGTCAGTCACGTCTTCTGCGTTGAGGTGGAATATCGCCTCGAACCCATCGCCGATCGCGTCGCGGGCGACCTGGTGGAAGGCTTCGGGGAGGCTGGGCCATAGGATTTTTTGGGTCATTGGTTTCCTCAACGTTTGAAGGCAGACATCAAGCGTGTTCTTTTTTGTGAACAAAAAAAACCAAAAAAACTTTCTATCTATTGTTGCCGTTGGCGTGCCCTTTCCGCAAGCCCGAGCCAACGGCAACAGAGTCATGAAGTTTTTTTGCTTCTTTGTTTTAAAACAAAAAAGACTCTTGTCTTCAAAACCCCCTGAACTGACTAAACTCGCCCGCCGGCACCCGCGTCGTCACCAGCGCATTTGCCGGCGCATCCGGATCCGCATACCCAATCGCCACGCCACAAACAATAATGTCATCCTCCGGCAGGTCCAGTAATCCCCGCACCGTGGCGGGGAATTCCGCAAAGATCGCCATGTGGCAGGTGTCCAAGCCCCGCCCGCGTGCGGCGATGGCGATGTTTTCCAGGAAGCAGCCGTAATCGATCCAACTGCCGACCTGCAACTTGCGGTCGATCATGCAGATCAGCCCGACCGGTGCGCCGAAATATTGCAAATTGCGTGCGCCATGGGCGGCCATCTTGTCGGTCTCGCCGCGGGCGATGCCGAGCGTGCCATACAAGTCCCAGCCCAGCTTCCGCCGGCGTGACAGATAGGGCTCGTATTGCGGCGACGGGTAATACGGCCGTTCGCTGCCTGTGGTCTCGGCGCGGGCTTGCAGTCCAGCGACCATGGCGGTGGTAAAATCGGAAAGCGGTTGTCCGGCCAGCGCGATCACGCGCCACGGCTGCATATTGGTGCCGGACGGCGCGCGGGCGGCGACGTTGAGCAGGTGTTCGATGTCGTCCCGCGGCACCGGCATCGCCAGAAAGCCACGCACGGCGCGGCGCGACAGGATGGCGGTTTCGGTGTCATTGGCGGGCACGATGTCGGTGGGCAATAAATCAGTCATATTGGTCTTCCACGAAACGGACGATGGTGGCGATCTGGTCTGGGGTCAGGCGCAAGCCGAGTTTTGACCGGCGCCAGACAATGTCGTCAGCGCTGCGGGCGAATTCATGGACGATAAGGTAGCGGATTTCAGCCTCGCTCAAGCCGGCACCGAAATCCTGCCCC
>JACMOQ010000458.1 GCA_014377905.1 Acetobacteraceae bacterium
AAGGAATGCATGATGCGCAAAATTATAGCCCTGATGATCAGCACGATCTTGCTTGGCGGCTGAGCACGTTTGGCCCAGGCGATGGTGCTGAGTACTCCGTTCAATGGCGGGAATGGCGGCAATGGGCAAGTGTTTCAGATCGAAGCACTGACCGATATCGTCGTCAGGGATTTCGGCGTCAATGCGGTCGACGGCTTCCTCGAAGCTGGCGACATAACAACCTGGTCGGTTTATCAGCATGACGGATTTCTGAGCAGTGTGACTGCTGGAGCAGGTCTCTGGACGCTCATCGCAAGCGGCGGTGCCGTTGTGAGCGCCGGCGCGAATGAAATAACCTATCTGAACTCAGGACTAAGCGTCAGCATTGCCGCGGGCACAATCGAGGCATTTCTTATCCTCGAGACATCAAACCTCGTCAGCTACACAAATGGCGGCAATGTCGGTAATATTGAAGTCTCCAACGGTGACCTTCGAATTTTGCAAGGGTGAGGGGCGGCAAGCGATCTTTCCACGTTCGCCCCGCGGCAGGCCAATATCAGTGTGGTTTATACGACAGGGATACCTGAGCCCGGATCGCTCGGGTTGCTTGGATTAGGGGTCGCCGCCATCGCCGCCAGTCGCCAGCGCAGTGCGCGACGGACGGTGACGGGTTAGAACATCATCCGATCGGCTTGCCTATTCGATCGGATAAAGATGATCGCTGAAACAGGCCTCTAAAGCGTGTTTACCGGTTCAACCCGAACGGATCGCGCTCCAGGCTACGGAACGACCTGATTGACCAGACTGCCCCCGTCGCGGAGCCGTTTGAGGTTTTCCAGCAAAATATCCAGCACGTTGTCTTCATATTTACGGGTCTCGCCCCCGGTATGCGGGGTCACGAACGCGTTTGGCAGTGTCCATAACGGCGACGCCTGATCCAGCGGCTCCTCGTACACCACGTCAATCGCGGCCCCGGCAATCTGTTTGGACTGCAATGCGGCGACCAAAGCCGCCTCAACTACCACCCGGCCACGGGCGCAGTTGATCAGATAGGCGCCCTTGTGCATCGCGGAGAAGCTGGCCGCATTGATCAGGCCAGTGGTTTCGGGCGTAAGCGGGCAGGTCAGCGCGACAAAATCAGCGCGTGGCAGCAAACCCGGCACGTCGGCGGTCGCGTGCATTTCGTCGGCGCCATTCAAGCCGGCGGCCGGATTGGCGCGGACGCCGATCACCTGCATGTCAAAGGCCTTGCCCAATCGGGCAAGCCCGCCGCCGATCCGGCCCATCCCCACAATCAGCAGAGTTTTGCCGCCAAGTTCGTCTTCACGCGCCGAGATATCGCCGATCATGCCGCGCCAATGCTTCTTCGCCTGATTGTCACGCGCTTCCGGCAGGCGGCGGGCCATCGCCAGGATCAACGCCATGGCGTGCTCGGCAACAGCCCGCGCGTTGACGCCGGCCGCACTCGCCAAGCTGATGCCGCGCGCCGCCAGCGCCTGCCGATCGAACTGGTCAGTGCCAGCGCCAATCGACTGGATAAAGCGCAAATTGGGGGCGGCGGCAAGCATTTCGGTACGCCACAAGCCGCTGACCACCAGCACGTCGGCGGTGGCCAGGGCTGCTTTCATGGTGGCAAGATCACGCGCCTCGGTGCTGGCGATGCCGGCATCGCGCAGAACGTAGCGCGCCTGCATCTGGTAAGCGACATGGGCGAAACAGATATTTTTTGCGTTGAACATCAGACAGGCTCCCGAAGACCGGCTTCGACCAGCAAGGGCAAAACCGCAGTGATGAAGTAGGGCAGTTCGCGCTTGAAGTTCACGAAGCTGACAGTTGTGCCGGCAAAGCCCGCTTGGTGCATCCTGATCATTTCGTCGGCAATATGGCGCGGCGTGCCAACCAGCGGATAGGTTCCGGCGCCACCAGCAAAACGCTTGCGGTGCAGGCGATAGGCTTCTTCGTCATGACTGCCGGAATTGGCCTGTTTGGCACCCATATAATGATCGACACTGGCGCTGTCCTGCTCGGTGACAGCGTAATGGTCGTAATAGGCCTCGGCCTCGGCCTGGGTCGGGCGGCAGACCACATGGGTTGTCGTGTAGACCCCAACATCGCGCCCGGTTACGGCCGCACGGGCTGCGATGTCGGCGATCTGCTCGCGGCCTTTTTCGATGGTGGTGAAGGTGGTGAACAGATAATCGGCGGCACGGGCGGCAAAATCGCGGCCGGGCGGGGAAAACGCGGCGTTCAATGTCACCGGGCGCGGCTTCTGCAAGGGCGCCGGGCGGCCTGAAACATTCTTCAACTGATAGAACCTGCCATCGAAGTCAAACGGACCGTTGTCGTCATAAATCCGCGAAATAATCTCGAACCACTCCAGCCCCTGCGCGTAACGGTCATCGATCAGCTTGAGGCCGAACAGATCGAATTCCGCCGGGTTCCAGCCGCAGACGATGTTCAACCCGGCGCGCCCACCACTGGCATGATCGACCGTCGCCAGGGCTTTCGCTGCATAAACCGGATGGATCATCGGCACATGCACCGTGGAAAACAGTGCGATGTCGCGGGTGACGCCGGCGAGCGCAGCCGCATAGGTAAACGTCTCGAAGCTCAATTCGCGACTGTTCATCTCGCCTCCGAAGCCTTTCCAGCGGGCGATCGGCAGGAAGAACTCGATGCCGGCGCGGTCGGCCATTTGCGCCACCTCAACAATTTCGGGCCATGCCGCCGGCCAACGTTCCGCCACCCGGGTCAACGTCAGGCCACCATCGGCATTCGCGGAAAAAACCCCGAGCTTGAAGCGGTTCGGGCCACGCATGGGATGGCTGGGCATTCGGGCGTCCTTGGTTCGATGTGCCTATTCGACCACCCTGCCCGCCTTGGATCAAGCGTGTTAACGTTTGCCCATGACCGACCCAATCCTGATTACGCTCTCGGTGAACGGCCGCGCTATCAGCGTCACCACCGATCCGACCGCCCCGTTGCTCGATGTGCTGCGTGGCACCCTTGGCATGACCGGTACCCGCTATGGCTGCGGCGCCGAGTTGTGCGGCGCCTGCCTGGTGCTGGTCGATGGTGCGCCCGCCTATGCGTGTTCACGCGAAATCGGCAGCCTGAGTGGCCGAGCGGTTACCACGGTGGAAGGCCTCGGCACGCCGGATTCACCCCACCCGATCCAGCTCGCAATGCTTGCCGTGCAGGCCGGCCAATGCGGCTACTGCCTGTCGGGCATGCAGATCGTGGCGGCGGCTTTGCTCGCGCGCACCCCTTCGCCGAGCCGGATGGAAATTGCCGCCGCGCTTGGCGGCAATCTGAGCCGCTGCGGCGCCCATCCGCGCATTCTCGCCGCGGTGGCGCAGGCGGCGGAGGCCATGCAATGATCGTCAACACCCTG
>JACMOQ010000459.1 GCA_014377905.1 Acetobacteraceae bacterium
CACTATCAACTACGGAATCCGCCGCCGTGGGCAATCCCATACGGCATGTTCCTATTAAATGCCACGCTGTTCCGCCATTGTTCCGGGCGAAGTCCAACAGATCGCTATCGCTGATTGCTGACGCCGGGGGTGCGACATCCTGATCACAATAAACCTGCAGTTGGGGGGTATGCAACAGCCGCCTTGTCAGCCGCACGCCGTCGATTACCACCTGCCGGTCTCTTTCGTCCGAAAGATAGTTGGGCTGGATGATCGGGTCCTGGAAAGGATCAGTCGATTGCGCACGGACGAAACCGGTGCTGTGCGGGCGCAACTGGTAAAACCCCAAAGTCATTCCAGGAAAGAAGTCCAGCTTTCCCGCAAGCCCTGAAGTAAAACTCCCTGGGGAGAAACAAAACTGCAGGTCCGTCACCGGAAGTGATTCGCGTGATTGCCAGAAGGCATAGGCCACCGACGGACTGATGGCGAGCAGGCTCGGTTTGCCGAGCATCCATTTGGCGATCTCGCCCACCAGGCGAAAACCGCGTGCACTACTGTTTAGCGTCTCAACGCCCTTCACTCGAACGCTTGATCGGACCATGTAATGATCCTGGCAGTTTTCCCCCACTCCCGAAAGCTCGTGGACAACGGGAACTCCCAGCTGGTCAAGCAGAGCGCGAGGTCCAACCCCGGAGAGCTGCAACAGCTTCGGTGTGTTCGCGGCGCCTCCGCAAAGAATGACCTCTTTCCTGGCACGTACATTCTCCACCGGATGGCCAGGGCCGCGCGAATATCGAACGCCGATGGCCCGCTTTCCCTCAAACATAATGGCGACCGCATGGGCGTTCGTACGAACCTCCAGGTTGCTGCGTTTCATCGCGGGCCGTAAAAATGCCCGAGCCGAACTGACACGGCGTCCATGGTGGATCCAGCGCTGGTAGTAGCCTGCGCCGGCTTGCTTTTCGCCGTTGTAGTCAGGGTTGCGAGGGATACCCATAGCCACGGCGCCGTCGATGAATGCATCGCACAGCGGATGCGACCAATCGCTATCAGTGATAGGCAGCAAGCCCTCTCCGCCGCGATAGCGCGGATCGAAAGGGCCAACCCGGCGTTCGGTGCGCTTGAAGTACGGCAGCACTTCGGCATAACTCCAGCCGGCGTTTCCTCGCTCAGCCCAGGTGTCGTAGTCGATTGGCAGACCGCGGGTGTAATTGAACCCATTGATTGAACTGGAGCCGCCCAGTGTGCGACCGTGCATGATCGGAATCCGACGGCCGGCCGTCCCTTCGCTGGGTTCAGTTTTGAATTGCCAGGTATATCGAGGGTTGTACCCAATCTTGATGAATCCCGCCGGGATATGGATGTAAGGGTGGTTGTCGGACGGGCCAGCTTCGAGCACACAGACCGTCGCACTTCCATCGGCTGTCAACCGGTTTGCTAAAAGGGAGCCAGCAGCGCCCGCGCCGACGATCACATAGTCGAATTGCTCATTGCTTGCGTTCGACATGATTTTCAACGCATCACGAACGGGTTGCCGGTTGCCGCGCCAGTATTGATCCAGACGCTTTTAACCTGCAGGTAATCGCGGATGGCGTCTATCCCGTTCTCTCGCCCCAGGCCCGAGTCTTTGAACCCGCCGAAGGGCGCCATGTAGCTTACCGCACGATAGGTATTGACCCAGACCGTGCCAGCCTGAATGCGCGCTGACATGCGGAATGCGCGGCCGATGTCGCTAGTCCACACGCCCGCGCCCAAACCGAAGCGCACGTCGTTGGCAATCGCCAGAGCCTCATCTTCGTCCTTGAACTTGATCACCGACAGCACCGGTCCGAACACTTCCTCCTGCGCGATGCGCATCTTGTTGTGCACATCCGAGAACACGGTTGGCTCCACAAACCAGCCTTTGCCGCATTCCGCGCGTGTCGCCGGCCCACCGCCCAGCAGCAGCTTCGCGCCTTCCTTCTTGGCGATGTCGATGTAGCCCAGGACTTTCTCGTACTGCGGCCGTGTGGTCACCGGACCGATCTGGGTGTCCAAACTCATGGGGTCGCCCATGCGCGCGGTCTTCGCCAAGGCCAGCAGTTTCTCCAGAAAGGCATCGTGGATGCTCTCCTGCAGCAGCAGGCGAGATCCGGCGATGCAGCTCTGGCCTGTGGCGGCAAAAATTCCCGACACTGCGCCGTTGGCCGCGTCATCAAGATTCGCGTCGGCGAACACAATGTTGGGAGATTTACCACCCAATTCCAGGCTCACGCGCTTGAACGTTTTCGCCGCAAGCTCGTTGATGGCGCGGCCGGTCGCATCCGAGCCGGTGAAGGTGATTTTCTTGACCAGCGGGTGTTCGACCAGCGGCGAACCGACGTCCTTGCCGAAGCCGGTGACCACGTTGACCACGCCGGGCGGAAAGCCTGCTTCCTCAAATAGCTTCACAAATTCCAGGGTGGACGCCGAAGTAAATTCGGATGGTTTGATCACCACCGTGTTGCCGGCGGCAAGCGCCGGGGCGAGCTTATAGGCGACGAGCAGCAGCGGCGAATTCCAGGGTGTGATTGCGGCCACCACGCCGAGCGGCTCGTGGCGGGTAAAGTTGAAATAGCCTTTTTTGTCGATCGGGGGGACTGTGCCCTGGATCTTGTCGGCCAAGCCGCCGAAGTAGTAGTACCACTGCGGAATGTAGTTGAGCTGGCCTTCCATCTCGGCGATCAGTTTGCCGTTGTCACGCACCTCGGTCTCGGCCAGCTTTCTCGCGTCGCGCGCCACCAGGTCGCCCAGTTTGTGCA
>JACMOQ010000460.1 GCA_014377905.1 Acetobacteraceae bacterium
CGGGGGAGTTCGCCCGGAGCCTTGTCGGGCTGTGATGCGGGCTTGCCCACGATATGGGCGTGCAAATCCTTGGAAAGCTGCTCAATCCGCTCGGCCATTAATTTCACCGCCTCGGTCAATTCGGTGTTCTGCTTCAGCATCCCGACCAGCAAACAGGTCTGTTCGTGAGTCAGTTTCTGGCGTTGCTCGTTTGCATCATCGAGGCCTTCGCGGTGTTGCGCGTCGGCGAGGGACTGCGCTTTGTCGCGATCAGCCTGTCTGGTTTGCGCCAGCAGGATCAGCGGCGCAGCGTAGGCGGCTTGCAGGCTGAAGGCGAGGTTGAGCAGGATGAACGGGTAGATATCGAAGCTCAATACCCCGATCGCGTTCAGCACAATCCAGATCGTGACGAATATGGTTTGGCCGATCAGAAAGACCGGGGTGCCAAAAAACCGTGCGAACGCCTCGGCTTTTAGGGCGAACCAGTCATCCCCAAAGGTGGACAGGGTATGGGCGTGTGGTTTGTGGAAACGGTAATATTCCGCGGAGAGCACCGCCGGGTCGATCTTGGGTTTCGCCATCTCGGTTCTTCCTGAAGTGGGCTACGCTAACGCTCGCCAGCCAATGTCGCGACGGCAAAACCCGTCTGGCCAGTGGATCGCGTCAACAGCAGTATAAGCCGTTTCGCGGGCGAGGCGAATATCATTCGCCTGGGCGCATACCGTGAGCACCCGTCCGCCGGAATTGACCAGTGCGCCATCCTTCAGCGCGGTGCCGGCATGAAAGATTTGCACCCCCGACACCGTTTCGGCATCGCCAAGATCGATTGCGGTGTCGCGCACATGCACCCCAGGGTAGCCGCGCGCCGCCATCACCACGCCAACCGCGGGCGCATCGTCCCAACGCAAATCGAACGCCGCCAACTCGCCGTCGCAGGCGGCAACCAAAGCGCCGAGCAGGTCCGATTTCAACCGCAGCATCAACACCTGACATTCCGGGTCCCCGAAACGAACATTAAACTCGATCAGCTTCGGTCCAGTCGGGGTCAGCATCAGGCCTGCAAACAGAATGCCACGAAACGGCGTGCCGCGCCGGTTCATTTCGGCAAGTGTCGGGCGGATGAAAACGTCCATTGCTGATGCTGCCATCGCACGATCGAACATCGGGGGCGGCGAATAGGCGCCCATGCCGCCGGTATTTGGCCCAATATCGCCGTCACCAACCCGCTTATGGTCCTGCGCGGCGCCGAGGAATACCGCGCTCACGCCGTCACACAGCGCGAACAGGCTGATTTCGGGGCCAGTCAAGCACTCCTCAATCACCAAGGTCCGCCCCGAGGCACCCAATGTGCCGGCTTCCATGAAGTCACCAATGGCGGCTTCCGCTTCAGCAACGCTTGCGGCCACCACCACACCCTTGCCGGCGGCAAGTCCATCGGCCTTAATGACAATCGGCGCGCCCTGTTGGCGGACATGATCGCGCGCGGCCCGCGCATCGGTGAAGCGGCGCCACGATGCGGTGGGGATTTTGGCGGCGTCGCAGATTTCCTTGGTGAAGGTCTTGCTGCCTTCGAGTTGGGCGGCGGCCGTACTCGGCCCGCAACAGGCAATCCCGGCGGCGTCCATCGCATCCGCAATGCCGGCCACTAGCGGCGGTTCCCCGCCAGGCAACACCAGATCAATCGCGTTGTCGCGCGCGAACGCAACCAGACCGGCGATATCCAGCGTATCGATCGCCACGTTTTCGGCACACATCGCCGTGCCCGGATTGCCCGGCGCGCACCATAATTTGCTCAGCATCGGCGACCGCGCCAGCTTCCAGCACAGCGCGTGTTCCCGCCCGCCACCGCCAACCACCAGAACCCGCATCTGCCCGCTCCACTTCTAACGGCGCGGTGCTTAGCATAGGCTGGCACCATGACCGAAACCGCCGCCTCCAACATGCCGGAATATACCGTCTCGGAAATCTCCGGGGCGGTGAAACGCACCCTCGAAACCGAGTTCGGCCGCGTCCGGGTGCGTGGCGAGATCACTGAGTTGAAGCGCTACCCATCCGGCCACATTTATTTCGCCCTCAAGGACGAAGGCGGCAAAATCGCCGGCGTAGTGTGGAAATTCGCCGTATCCCGCCTCGGCCTCACACCTGAAAACGGCATTGAGGTGATCGCCACCGGCAAGATCAGCTCCTATGGCGAGCGATCGTCGTATCAGTTGATCGTCGAACGGATGGAGTTCGCCGGCGCCGGCGCGTTGCTCGCGCGGATTGAGGCACTGCGCCTGAAACTCGCTGCCGAAGGCCTGTTTGATGTCGCCCGCAAGCGCGCATTGCCGGTGCTGCCAGAAGTGATTGGCGTGGTGACATCACTGCAAGGCGCGGTGATCCAAGACATCCGCACCACGATTTTACGCCGCTTTGCACGCCGCATCGTGATCTGGCCGGTGCCGGTCCAAGGCGACAATGCGGCCGCCCGAATTGTGGCGGCGATTGAGGGGTTTGACCGTATTGCCCCTGGCGGGCCGATCCCGCGCCCGGATGTGCTGATCATCGCGCGCGGCGGCGGCAGCCTCGAAGATCTGATGGCGTTCAACGACGAAGCGGTGGTGCGCGCCGCCGCCGCGTGCCGAATACCGTTGATCTCGGCGGTGGGCCACGAGACCGATACCACGTTGATTGATTTCGCGTCGGACCGCCGCGCGCCGACCCCCACGGCCGCGGCCGAAATGGCGATCCCGGCGCGGTTGGAACTCGCAGCCGATCTGCAACAAAAAGCGGCCCGCCTGTTCGGGGCGGCCGGCCGGACCTTGGACGGCGCCAGGCTGCGACTGCAACGGGCCGAACGCGGCCTGCCCGATTTACCATCGGTTCTGGGCAATATGCGCCAAAGCCTTGATGATCGTTCGGGCAGACTGGCGCGCGCGCTGCCGAATTTGCTCGCCGGGCGACGCGCGGCGTTGGTGCGGGCCGAACGCGGCTTGCCGGACCCGCGCATGATCGTCGCCACCAGGCGCAACGCGGCGGCGCTGATCGGTGAAAAGCTGCGTTCGGCGTTGCGACACACTATGTCTGGGCGGACCGTGCCCCGCCTGTCCCCAGCACCGTTGCAGGGAAAATTGCGCGAGGCGCAGACGCGGTTGGACGGCCTGGCCGCCCGGCTTGAATCGGTGTCTTACATGAAGGTGCTCGAACGCGGCTTCGCGCTGGTCACCGATGGACGGGGTGCAGCTTTGGCCAATGCCGCAGCGATTAAGCCCGGCGCGAGCCTGCGGCTGCGCTTTGCCGACGGCGAGGTGCGCGCAACCGCGCAGGGCAAAAGCGAAGTCCGGCAGGCGAGTTTGCTGCTGTAGAGGCGAATTGCCTTGCTGTCTTGTGCGCGATTGTGTACAATCTTTATATATATAAACACCACATGCTATAGCGAGCTTCGCCGCAACCTGTCCGCAACACTTGACTGTGTCGCCGATGATCACACCCCGATCATCATCAGCCGCGACCGCGGCAAACCGGCCGCGGTGCGCGTCGTTCAAAGAAACCCGCTATCTCCTACAAAGCCCAGCCAACGCCGCGCGCCTGGTGGTGGCAGTGGCAGAGCTTGACGGCGGCGGTGGCACAGCCCGGATCCTGGCGGAGTGACGCTGATCTTTCACGCGCAAGCGTGGGAAGATTATCTCCAATGGCAGAAAACCGAAGGGAAAATC
>JACMOQ010000461.1 GCA_014377905.1 Acetobacteraceae bacterium
CTGGGCCTGAATTTACTGGGCGACTGGTTGCGCGACCGACTCGACCCACGCGGAGGATGATATGACGATCTTGCTCGAAGCGACTTTTCCCAATGCGCTTGATGCTCTGGTGGATAGGCTGGCTGGCCCAGCCGGGGCCGGGGCGCTGGTTGAGGCCTGGGTGTTCGAAGATTTCGCCGCCCGCCATGCCGCCGAAGCAGCGTTCGCCACTGCCGGTGTCAGCGCCCATATCCGCAGCGCCTACAAGCCATTGCTGCATGCGTTTCTGGATGATTTTGACCTCGCCGGCGTCACCGCGATCGACATCGCCACCCCCTCCCATCCGGCCGGCAGTGCCCGTCGGTTTGCGCTCGAAGCCTATCCGCTGGCTGGGCTGGTTAAGGTTCCGGTCAGGTTCAGCACCGGGGCCGCGCTGCTCGACTACGATGTTGTGTTGCGCCACCCCGAGGGCGATCGCCACCATCGCGTGTTTGCCCCGAACAGTCTGCGCGCCAACGGCACCTTGTCATCCTCTGGATGGCTGCGCATCACCCGCGCCGGGACACGGTTCGAGGATCATGCGCTGCCGACCGAGTTCGAACAGGTTTTCGACGCCGCCATGGCTGCCATCGCGGGCCATGACTGGCCGGCGACACGCCCGATCTTCGAAACGCTCGAAATCACCGTCGAAACCGCGGGTATCGAGCGCCGCATCCCCTGGCACGACGAATGCCTTTCGACACGGGAAGGCTTGCACGAGGATTTTTATTTCTCGCTGCTCGAATTCTTCCAGGCCCATGCCGGCCTGCCGCAAGGTGACCGGACCTTGCAGCCCGGGCAGATCATTCCCGATATTCGCATTGGTGAAGCTGAAACAACTTTGCGGATCGCGCTGCTGCCGGCCAGGATTGAGGCCCTGCCGGTTGAAGTCCGCCCAATACTGCCGACCGCCGACCGCCCGCTGCGGGCCGGAGAGATCGCGGCCGAAATGGCAGCCCTTGGCGGTGCGCCATTTACTTTCCCGTCCACCCAGGGCCGCCAGATTCTCGGCACCTATTTCGCAGGCACGGGCAAAGGATTTCTGCTGTCGGGCGGCCAGCATGCCAATGAAACATCGGGCGTGGTCGGCGCGCTGCGGGCCGCCCAAGATCTGAAGGCGATCCCCGACATCAACTTCGCGCTGATCGCGCAGGAAAACGTTGACGGCTACGCGCTGCATCAGCGTCTGATCAAAACCGCCCCGCACCACATGCACCACGCCGCGCGCTACAGCGCATTGGGCGATGATATTGAATCGCGTGCAAAACCGCCTCTGCTGGAACGCCAAGCCCGTGAACACGCTTTCGAACTCACCAATGCCGGACTGCATTTGAACCTGCACGGCTACCCCGCTCATGAATGGACCCGTCCCCATGCCGGCTATTTGCCGCGCGGCTTTGAACTCTGGTCGATCCCGAAAGGCTTCTTCCTGATCCTGCGCCACCATCCTGGCTATGGCGACAAGGCGCTTTCGTTTCTTGAGGCACTCACCGCGCGGGTCATCGAGACCCCTGGCTTGCGCCGCTTTAACGAAAGCCAGCTCGCTGTATGGCACGCCCATTCCGGCGAGGTTCCATTCCCGGTGATCAACGCCATCCCGTGCCTGATAACCGAAAGTGACCGGGCGACAGTGCCGTATACGTTGATCACCGAATACCCCGACGAAACAATCTATGACGCGCCATTTCGGCTGGCGCATGAGACGCAATATGCAACGGTCATGGCGGCGGTGGCATTATATTACGCAGGCGCGTTGGCTTAGTAGCCGCCGTCATCCCGATCGCAATGCCGCGATGGCGCCCACCGCGTCGTCGTTGTAACCGCGATGCAAGGGGTATGGGGCACACTGCACTGGCTATCTGACTGCGACCAGTGGCCTGTCGGGCGGCTTGACGCCGGTTGGCCAAGCAAGCGGTGGTCCAGGCGTTGGTGAAGGAATGCATGATGCGCAAAATTATAGCCCTGATGATCAGCACGATCTTGCTTGGCGGCGGAGCACGTTTGGCCCAGGCGACGGTGCTGAGTACTCCGTTCAGTGGCGGCAATGGCGCCAATGGCGAAGTGTTTCAGATCGAAGCACTGACCGATATCGTCGTCAGGGATTTCGGCGTCAATGCGGTCGACGGCTTCCTCGAAGCTGGCGACATAACAACCTGGTCGGTTTATCAGCATGACGGATTTCTCAGCAGCGTGACCGCTGGAGCAGGTCTCTGGACGCTCATCGCAAGCGGCGGTGCCGTTGTGAGCGCCGGCGCGAATGAAATAACCTATCTGAACTCAGGACTAGAGCACGTTGACATTCAGGATTCCGGCGCGGCTTGAACTGTGATTCAAGCTCCTTTTCGGGGGGCGTTGGATGTCATCGGTTCGTTTGCTGCTAAAAGATCACCAATGGGAGCGCATGCGTCAACATCTGCCCGGCAAACCCGGTGATCCTGGTCGAACCGGCGTGGATAATCACCTGTTTGTAGAGGCAGTTCTGTGGCTCGCCAGAACAGGTATCCCGTGGCGCGATC
>JACMOQ010000055.1 GCA_014377905.1 Acetobacteraceae bacterium
CATAAATCCGGGTCGGCGCCATCAGCGCCTGGCCGAGTGTCGCACCTGTTTGAAACGTTGCCGGCGCCGCCCAGCCGGCATTGCCGGCCTCCACCACGCGCCGCACCAGGGAAAATCCGTTGGAATGCACCCCGGAACTTGCCAGTCCCAGCACCACATCGCCCGCCCCGACATCCTTGGGCAGCAAATTGCCGCGCTCGGCGGCGCCCACCGAAAATCCGGCGAGGTCATAATCGCCGTCGGAATACATCCCCGGCATTTCGGCGGTTTCGCCCCCGACCAGCGCGCAGCCGGCAAGCTTGCAGCCTTCCGCAATGCCGCCAATAACCCGCGACGCCTGATCGACGCTCAGTTTGCCGGTGGCGAAATAATCCAGGAAGAACAGCGGTTCCGCGCCCTGCACCACCAGATCGTTCACGCACATTGCCACCAAATCGATGCCGACCGTGTCATGCAGCCCCGTATCGATCGCGATCTTGAGCTTGGTGCCGACCCCGTCGGTCGATGACACCAGCACCGGATCGACAAACCCGGCCGCTTTCAGATCGAAAAGCGCGCCAAACCCGCCCAATCCGCCCATGACGCCAGCGCGTGTGGTGGCTTTGGCCAGTGGCTTGATGCGCTCGACAAGCGCGTCCCCTGCGTCAATATCGACGCCGGCGGCGCGATAGGTCATGCTGGTCATGGCGGGCCCCGATCGGTTTGGTCCCGTCCCGACACGCAATGTGCCGATGCAGAACACGGTGGATAATGAACGCCCCAACGGCGCGCCTTTCAGACGGCGGCGGAAACAACCATAGGCGCGGGGCGCACGCAATGCGCGCACCCGATGCCTGACAGCGGCCCACTGCATCCCCCGGTCCGCAACAGCATGGTGAACCTGCCCAACATCATCACCTTCGCACGGCTTTGCGCGGTGCCGCTGGCGGTTTGGCTGGTGCTGCATCACCAGATGCTGCCGGCGTTCTGGTTGTTCGCCGCGGCCGGCGCGTCAGATGCCATCGATGGCTGGCTCGCCCGTCGGCAGGGTACTACCGCGCTGGGCGCGATGATGGATCCTTTGGCCGACAAGGCGCTGCTGGTATCTATGTATGTTACTTTGGCAAACATTCAAGCCCTGCCAGACTGGCTTGCGATCATGGTCGTGTTCCGCGACCTGGTGATTGTCGGCGGGGTGTTGTTGTTGCTCGCAACCGGGCATCCGGTGGCGATCCGGCCGCTCTTTGTCTCCAAGCTCAACACCGCGCTGCAAATCGTGCTGGTCGGCACGACCTTGCTGCTGGCCGGTTTGGCGCTGGCGTGGGACCCCTTGCTCGGGGTATTGGTGGCAGCCGTTGCGGTCAGCACCTTCAGTTCTGGCGCGGCTTATGTCTGGAACGTGGTGCGCACGCGATGAATACCGAGGAGTACCTGCCGCCGCTCGCCACCCGTGCCCAGCGCGTGGCACTATTGATTGGCCTGCTGGCCGCTGCCTGGGTGATGCTGCACTTATTTGGCTCGATGCTGCTGCCTTTCGTCGCGGCTGCCGGCATCGCCTATTTCCTCGATCCGCTGGCGGTTCGCCTTACCGGGATTGGTGTTGGCCGCAGCATCGGTGCCGGCGTGCTGATCCTGGGTGTGCTGATGGCGATCCTGTTCTTCGCCCTGCTGCTCTACCCAGTACTTCTCGCCCAGATCGGCCTGCTGGTGAACCGGGTCCCGACCTATGTGCAACTGTTGCGCGGCTTCGCCAATGACTCGCTGCTAAGCTTGCAAGACCGCCTCGGCGCAGACTTCGTTGACGAAAAACTGCGCGATCTGGTCGGCGGCCAGGCTGGTGCGATGCTGTCCTTCGCGATCACCGCCATCACCCGCGTGGTTGGCGGCAGTTTCGCGATCTTCAATGTTGTGACGTTGCTGGTGGTGACCCCGGTGGTCGCCTTTTACCTGCTGCGCGACTGGCCGAGCGTGATCGGCCGGATCAACTCCTGGTTGCCCAAGCGCTACGCCGGCGTGTTGCGCGCGCAAGCACGGGAAGTGAACCGCATTCTGTCCGCTTGGCTACGCGGCCAGTTGATTTGCTGCCTGCTGCTGGCGATCTACTATGCCGGCGCTTTGTCGCTGGTCGGGCTCGATCTCGGGCTGATCGTCGGCATGACCGCGGGGCTGCTGTCGTTCATCCCCTACGTGGGCAGCATTACCGGGCTGGTCTGTGCCGTCGGACTGGCAATGGCGCAATTTCCGACCTGGGTTGGCGTCACCATGGTCGTTGTGGTTTTTGGCGTCGGCAACCTCCTCGAAGGCTATGTCATCTATCCGCGCTTCCTGGGAGACCGCGTCGAGCTGCACGCGGTCTGGGTGATTTTCGCTTTGTTGGCCGGCGGTGCCGCCTTTGGCTTTGTCGGGGTGCTGTTGGCGGTGCCGACCGCTGCCATTATCGGTGTGCTGCTGCGTTTCTGGCTGCGGCGCTATTTGGAAAGCCCGCTCTATCTCGACCCGCCGATGCATCCGGGCGCCGATGCGCCATGACCGACCAACTGCGCCTGCCATTCACCCGCGCGACACGCTACACCGATGCTGGGTTTCTGCGTGCCGGATCCAACCAGGCAGCTTTGGCCTGGCTCGCCCGGCCGGAGGATTGGCCCGACGGCCGGCTGGTGCTGTGGGGCCCGGAAGGCTGCGGCAAAACCCATCTTCTGCACGTCTGGGCCGCCCAGCAGGCCGCTGTTCTATTTGCGCCTGATGGCCCGCCAACAAAGCCGGTCGCGATCGACAATGCCGAGCAAGCCCCCGAGCGCGGCTTGCTGCATCTACTCAACGCCGCCGCCGAGGCCGGCTTGCCCGTCCTGCTGACCGCAAGGCGGGCCCCTGCGCGTTGGGACATCGCGCTCCCTGATCTCGCGAGCCGCCTGCGCGCCGCCACCGCCGTCGAAATCCGCCCACCCGAGGACAGCCTGCTGCGTAACCTTCTGGCCAGCCAACTCGCCGAACGTCAGTTGCGTGTCGATGAAACTGTTCAGAATTGGCTCATCGCGCGGCTCGAACGCACGCCGGCAGCGATCCGCGATGCTGTCAATCGGCTCGATGCGGCATCCCTCGCCACCAGCGGGCGGTTTACCCAGCGGCAGGCGGCTGCCGTGCTCGTCGGGCTTGACGATGCCCCCGGCGAAAAAAATCAGCATACTGCCACCAGAACCCCAGCCATCGCTGCCATCAGCGAAACCAGGATGCCGTAGAATGCCGCGTCAACAACGACGGATCGCGATCATTATGAATGCGCCGGTGCCGGCTTCGCCCACCACGCTGCAAACAGCCCCGGAACGCTTCATCAACCGCGAACTATCCTGGCTCGACTTCAACCATCGTGTGGTCGAGGAAGCCGATAACGCGCGCCATCCGCTGCTCGAACGGCTGCGCTTCATTTCGATCAGCGCCGACAACCTTGATGAATTCTATTCCGTGCGCGTCGCCGGGCTGATCGGCCAGGCCAAGGCGGGCGTCACTACCCTGTCGCCCGATGGCCACACCCCGGCCCAGCAACTGATCGCGGTCGAGGCCCGCTGCACCGGCTTGATGGACGAACAATTGCGGGTCTGGGGCCATTTGCGCGGCTTGCTTGGCACTGCCGGCATCCATGTCGTGCAGCCCGACGCAATTACCGAAGCTGACCATGCCTGGCTCGAAACCTGGTTCATGGAGCGGGTGTTTCCGGTGCTCACCCCGCTCGCCATCGACCCCGCCCACCCGTTCCCGTTCATCCCCAACATGGGCCTGGTGATGGTGCTGCGGCTTTTTCGCGAAGATGACGGCGTCGCCATGCGCGCCCTGATCCCGCTGCCCGCCCAGGCCGAGCGCTTCATCCGCCTGCCCAGCGACGACCGCCACGAAAACCTGCGCTTCCTCATGCTCGAAGACCTCGTCGGCATGTTCCTCGACCGGTTGTTTCCGCAATTCCGCGTTCAGGGCGAGGGCATGTTCCGCCTGATCCGCGATACCGGGATCGAGTTCGAGGACGAAGCCGAAGACCTCGTGCGTTCCTACGAAACCGCTTTGAAGCGGCGGCGTCGTGGGGTCGCAATCCATCTGTCGATCAATGCCGCAATGCCGGCCGATCTGCGGGAGTTTGTCATCGACGAACTCGAAGCCCGGTCCGAGGAAATCCACATTCAGGACGGTATTCTCGGGCTGGTCGATGTCAAGCAACTGATCGTCGATGATCGCACCGACCTGCAATTTCCGCCCTACACGCCGCGCTTCCCCGAACGCATCCGCGATTTCGGCGGCGATTGCTTTGCCGCCATCCGGGCGAAGGACATCATCGTTCACCACCCGTTCGAAAGCTTCGATGTCGTCGTGCAGTTCCTGCGCCAGGCCGCGATTGACCCCGCCGTCGTCGCCATCAAGCAAACGCTTTACCGCACCAGCCGTGACAGCCCGATCGTCAAGGTGCTGATCGAGGCCGCCGAGGCCGGCAAAACCGTCACCGCCATGGTCGAACTCCGCGCGCGTTTTGACGAGGAAGCCAATATCCGACTGGCCCGCACGCTCGAAGCCGCCGGGGTGCAAGTGGTGTTCGGCTTCACCGAGCTTAAAACCCACGCCAAAATGTCCCTGGTGGTGCGGCGCGAAGGGGCCACGATGCGGAGTTACGCCCATTTCGGCACCGGCAACTATCACCCGATCACCGCCCGGATTTACACCGATCTGTCCTTCTTCACCTGCGACCCCGACCTGACCCGTGACGCGGCACGGCTGTTCAATTACATGACCGGCTATGCCCAGCCGGCGAAGATGGATGCGATCAGCTTCAGCCCGCTGACCGCGCGTAGCACGATCTGCGCAATGATCGACCGCGAAATCGCCTTCGCCCGCGATGGCAAGCCGGCCACGGTCTGGTTCAAGCTTAATTCGCTGGTCGATGAAATCGTCATCGACAAGCTCTACGAAGCCTCCAGCGCCGGGGTGAAGATCACCGGCATCGTGCGCGGCATATGCTGCCTGCGGCCCGGCGTGCCGGGGCTTTCCGACAATATCCAGATCAAATCGATCATCGGCCGCTTTTTGGAACATTCGCGGATTTGCGCGTTCGGCAATGGCGCCCCGCTCCCCAGCCGCAACGCGCTTGTATTCATCAGTTCCGCCGACTGGATGCCGCGCAATCTGGACTGGCGGGTCGAAACTCTGGTGCCGATCACCAACCCGACCGTCCACGCCCAGGTGCTCGATCAGATTCTGGTGATGAATATCAAGGACACGATGCAATCGTGGGAGTTGAACAGCGATGGCATCTGGCGGCGGCCCGCGCCGGGCACCGGGCGCAAGCGGGTGTCCGCCCACGAATATTTCATGACCAACCCCTCCCTCTCCGGCCGAGGCTCGGCACTGCATGGCGTCCCCGCCGTGCCGCAAATTGCCCCGCGCCGTCCCGACCGCATGCTGCAGGATTAAAAACCATTGCCCGACACGACCTTCGCCTTGCCTGACGCTGCGACCGCCCGACCGATCCGATCGGCGGTGGTCGATCTCGGCTCGAACTCGGTCCGACTGGTGGTCTTCGAAGGCACCGGGCGCAACCCTGTCGCGATCTTCAACGAAAAAGCCGTGCTGCGGCTCGGGCGCGGCATGCTGACCACCGGCGTGCTTAACGCCGACGCGGTCCAGCAGGCGCTGACGGTGATGAACCGCTACACCGCCATTGCCCGCGCAATGGGCGCCCAACCGTTCGAGGTTCTGGCCACCGCCGCCGTGCGCGAAGCAACCAATGGCGGAGACTTCGTCGCCGCCTTGCGCGCCCGCATGCCTGGCGTGCCGATCCGCATCCTGACCGGGGAAGAAGAAGCCGACCTCGCTGCCGGCGGCGTGCTCTGCGGCATCCCGACAGCCACTGGCATTCTCGCCGATATCGGCGGCGGTTCGCTGGAAGTTGTGGGTCTGAAAGATGGCATCCGTGGCGCAGTTCGCACCATGAAGCTCGGCGTGCTGCGTCTCGCCGAACGCGCCGGCGGCGATCTGGTGCGGGCGCGCGGCATTGCCGAGGCCGAACTCGCCAAAGTGGCGTGGCTCGCCGATGGCGCCGGGCAGGATCTTTACGTCGTCGGCGGCGCCTGGCGGGCGCTCGCCCGCATCCACATTGCGCAAACAAATTACGCCCTCAACATCGTCCACCACTACACGATCGGCCGAGACGAGGCCCGCGACCTTACCGGCGTGATCGCCGGGGCCAGCCGCAAAACCCTTGAACGCATGCAGGGCGCGCCGCGCCGTCGCATCGATGATCTCGCCTATGCCGCAATCGTCCTGCGCCGCTTGCTGCGCGCCACCAGCGTGCGCCGGGTGGTGTTCAGCGCCAACGGCCTCCGCGAAGGCTGGTATATGCAGAATGCCTATGACGGCACCGGCAGCCAGGACCCGCTGATCGCCGCCGGCCAGGATTACGCCAGCCGCTTCAGCCGTGATCCCGACTTACCGCTCGCCCTGCTGGCCTGGACCGACGCGCTATTCCCCAACGAAACCGGGCAAGACCGCCGCCTGCGCGAAGCCGCCTGCTGGATGTCCGACATCGGCAGCCGCGACCATCCCGAATATCGCGCCGAGCAAGCCTTCCTGCGCATTTTGCGCCAACCCGGCATCGGCCTCGATCACCACGCCCGCGCCTTTCTCGGCTTCACCCTGGCGCAGCGGTACGAGGCGGCCCCCGACACCAGCTTTCTCGCCCCCGCGCGCCAGTTGCTGAGCGCGGAGGCAATTCAGCGCGCCACCATCCTCGGCGTCGCGCTCCGCCTTGCCTATACTTTGTCCGCCGGCACGACCGCTTTGCTCGCCGGCACCAAGCTGCAACTCGGCCATCAGCTCACCCTGCGCCTCGCCGAAGGCAGCGGCGTGTTCGCCGGCGAAGCTGTAACCCGGCGTTTAGACACCCTGGCTGCGGTAATCGGCTTGGACGCGAACACCACGGTCGGGGCCTGATCAGACGCCAAATGCCGGGGTAAGGGTGACGCGCCAATTCGCCTAATTATTACGATATCGTAACGATTAAATCGCAAAAACGCGTGCCTGCTCAGGCACTTAAAAAACGAGAAGCCGGACAAACCACCACGCCCACCATCTCCGCCACTGCCCCAACCTCCGGAGTGGCCGGCTTCACCTTGCGAATCACCTCCGGCAGTGGATCAACCGTCAGCATCCGCAGCAACGGCCGCAATATCCGCCCCGCCTGCGGGCACGCTGCAAGAAACGCCACGCACTCCGCCTCCGTCAGCAGATGCTGCAACTGCGACCCATAGGCCGCCACCTCATGTCCGAGCTTACGCAGCAGCCACCCTGTTGCCGTCGGAAATTGCAATCTTGGTGTGGAACCCGGCTTATAAACTCGTGCAGCCCGCGGCGCAGCTGGCTGCGACAGTGTCCCCGCCCGCCACAGCCCAATCAACCGCTCCAACCGCGTCCCCATGCGGGCAATCCGCCCCCAAACCGCCACCAGCAGCACCGTCAGCATCCGGTCACGCGCTGCCCGGACCGCAATCGCGGCGCGCAGGTCAGAGAGGATGGCTGAAAAATTGAGCATGATTGTCTTTTAATTTAACTATTGAACGCTGTCAATATTAATTTTCCACCAGCCACCACCAGCGCTGCCGCCAGCACCCGTTGCAGCGTGGCAGGCGAGAACCAGTGGATCGCCATTTGGGTCCCC
>JACMOQ010000462.1 GCA_014377905.1 Acetobacteraceae bacterium
CCACCTATCAGGGTCGTCACGGCGTTGACGGTGCTGGTCAACATCACACCACCACCAGCGCCGGCTGTAAACATTCCGCGTCCGCCAAACACCGTGGTGCTTCCGCTACCGCCTGCGAGGGTTTCCGACCCAGTGTTCGAGCCGGCGAGAACCACCACGTCCGACGCGTTCGGATTGATGAAGGCATTACCGCCGTTCTGGATGTAGATCAGCCGCGAGTTGGATACTGTTGGGCTGGCGCCGGGTACCGTCGACGTAACCGTAAGGGCCGCCGTCGCACCAAAGATGCTCACTACTGCCGGGACAGTGCTAGACCCTGCCGCCACTGTGGCGCTCGAAAGAGCAATAACTACGGTGCCACTCTGCGCAACCACATTCGCGCTGGTGCTGCTGTTGGTGTTGATGTTGATCAGAGAGTTATTGCCAATAGTGACATTGGAAGTTCCAACCGTCGCATCGATATATGCACGCCCATCGCCAAGGGACTGCCCGCCGGTAAGGGTTGCACTGGTCGAAGAGCCAGTACCCGAGTTGCCGATGTAGCTGTTACCACCCGTAAGAAGCACGCTGCCGCTGCTCGACCGGTTAACATACGCCGTATTGCTGCCGCCACCGGCGATCAAGGTGGATGGCACCGTAGCGCTGATGACCGCAACAGTTCCGCCAGACGTATCCGTATTCACAACTTGGTTGATGTTGTTGGACAATGTGCCCAAATTCGCGACACCCGCTTGGGTGGCGGTGATAGTTACAGGGACTGTCGAACCGGTTGTGGATGCCACCGTCGAGCTTATCGTGGCGGCGTTTATGGTCTGGACCACAAACGCGGACGCGACGGTCACGGATGTGACGGAGCCGTTTACAGTTGCAGCCCGTGTAGCTGGGACTGTGCTGATGGGAACAGTCGAGTTTGGATTGAAACTCTGGATACCCAACGATCCAGAGCTTACCTGTGAGGTTAAGGCGGCTAGAGCGCTCGTCGCTAATGTGTTACCGGGGACGGCCGACACTGGCAACGAAATAGTGATCGTTCCTGCGGTTGCGACGATAGTTGACTCAGCCATATGTCGATCCCAGCCTGCTAATGCGATGGAAGTTGCGTTACAACGGCTTTAGCCTGCCTGTGGTGGTTTTGCAAGTATCAACATGTGACAGAAATGTAGAAAAAATGAGGCGCGTCGCAAAATATTAACTTCTCTGCAATCGCTTTTTCGCACTGCACCACGAGCACCGCAAAATCGGACGCAGCAGAGTACACAGGATATCAATATCTTACAGCACATGCGGGAAGGCGAGCTTCGCTCCATGGTGTCCCATCATCGGCTGAATCACTCCTGGTCGCGTAAAGCTTTGTTACTTTCTCTAGCAAGGCGAGTGGCGGTGCGCAGCAGAAACGCCCGATCCTCATCACTGCAGGCGCGATAAAGCCGCAACAATGCGAGCTCCACCGCACCTTCGGCAGCTGCATCGGCCGCAGACTCGCGCGATCCGTCCACGATATAAGCGACCGGCACACGGAGAATCGCTGCAACCTTCGATAGATTGCCACGGACCTGCCCCGCACGATCGGTTTCCCATTGAGCAACCGCGCTGCGGCTAACCCCGACCGCTCGGGCCAAATCTCCCTGGGTCATTCCGAGGGCTCGGCGGGCATTGCGGATACGTGCGCCCGCGGGCGGGTCGAGATCATGTGTGTCGGTCATGCCATTGTTTTAAGCAAGCCGAACTAACATCGCAATGTTTTTATTATTGACTTTTAAGGTTATTACAATTAACTTTTGATTTAGCGAAATCACAAGGTAATTCATGCCCGAGCCACTGATCTGGTCGTTGCCCAACGACCTGCAACTCCGCCGGATGCGCGCCGAGGGTGCGTGCTGGGACGATATCGCTACCGCGCTTCGCGTAAGCCGTTGGTCCGTCATTGAACGAGGCCGGAAAATCGGTGCCTACAAAAACCCTCGGGTCGCGAGCGGCCCCAACACGTCCGTGGCAGGCGATTCTGCACGCGAGCCGCTCCCGGCGGGACACACGGCAAGCTGGGGCGCGCTCATTGCGCAAACAATTCTCCACGGACAATCCTATCCGTGGCCACCGTTGCCGTTTGGAGGCTAAGTCATGGCTGCATTGTCGAACGACAACACCCGGCTGGACGCGGGCGGCGTCATTCAGCGTCTGGAAGAATGTGGGCGCACCTTGCTGGCACTGCCTGCGGGCGGATATTCCACCCGCATGCGCGGCTTCAATCTCGACGTCGTAAGGAGCGCCGTGGAGGCGAATGGGTGGGAAGGTGGAAAGTTACGGCCATCTATTCCGAGTGCGAGCCACATCACCCGCATGGACGATGCATTGCGCTGGGTGCAGTTGATCCCGCAGGACCGTTATGTGCTACGCCGCATTGTTGGGGCACGCAGCTTGGTCAGCCCGCTGAACGACAAGCATCTTTTCCCATGGCGCCGCCTGGGTACGATGCTCGGCGCCGACCACAAAGCGATCCAGCGGTGGCATGCCCAGGGTATCGACCTGATCGTCGCCGGCCTAAATGGGATTGTGCCGAGCCAAATTAAACGGGCCGAACGGGTGAGCGCAACCCAAAAGTAAGCTCCGTGCTGGCGGGACCGGAGCTTACTGGGCATCATGCCACGGTTGCAAAAGGGTAAAGCTGAATGACCGTGACACAGATCGACGGAATTGACGTGCCGGATTTGAATGCTATCGCGCAAATTGCGATCGCACTCAAACCCTTCATTCGGACAACCCCGATATACGAGACGATTATAGCCAATGATATCAGAGCAGTATTTAAACTGGAAATGCTGCAGGCCAGTGGGACGTTTAAGGCTCGGGGGGCTTTCTCCAATCTGCTGGGACTAAATGAACCTCAGGCCCAAAATGGCGTGACCTGCGTGTCGGCCGGCAACCACGCGGTGGCGGTCGCCTACGCTGCAATGACGATGGGTATTTCGGCCAAGGTGGTCATGTTGGCGACCGCCAATCCGGCCCGAGTTGCGCTATGCCGCAAATATGGCGCTGATATTGTCATGGAGCCTGACGGCGCGCAGGGCTTCGCCCGGGTCCGCCAGATTGAGAACGACGAGGGGCGATTTTTTGTTCATCCGTTCAATGGGTATCGGACAATCCTCGGGACCGCGACACTTGGCGCTGAATGGGTGCAGCAAGCTGGCAGGCTTGATGCAATCGTATTGCCGATCGGCGGTGGAGGATTAGCCGCGGGCGTGGCGACGGCTTTCAAGCTTATGCAACCTGACATCGAAGTATATGGGGTCGAACCGGCCGGGGCGGCATCGATGGCGCGCAGTTTTTCTGAAGGCGGGCCGATCAAAATGGGTCCTATGCATAGCATCGCCGACAGTCTCATGGCGCCGCACACGGAGGCTTATAGCTTTGGACTGTGCCGGCGTGCGATCGATCATCTCACGGTTGTGGATGACCCGATGATCCGCCACGCCATGCGCTTCCTGTTCGATGAGTTGAAGCTTGCAACTGAGCCGGCGTGTGCTGTTGCGACGGCCGCGGTGATCGGGCCCCTCCGGAAGACCCTGTCGGGCAAGCGGGTCGGCGTGCTGTTGTGTGGCAGCAACACCGATGCGACGACTTTTGCGCACCATATTGGGAATATGACGTGACCCCGGACGACGCTCAATCACACCCAGAGAAATCCGCGAGCGGGGTTCACATTTCCTATGTTTCAATCGCTTAGATCAACCGTCAACCGGCTCCTATCACTGAAATGGGTGCTATGCACCACGCTCGCCGCAGGTGGGGTGAGCGCCCAAACCGTTGTAAATCCACCCGGCACTGTCCCTCAGACTGTGCCGCTGAGCCTGCGTCTCGAATTGGCGGTTACGTTACGATCGCAATCTTCGCCATGGGGAAAAATCATCCTCGACGAAAGCACCAGGCGGCTATTTCTGGCCCGGCGCGCCGCTGGGGTCAGCGTATATAATATTGATTCGCTCAAGCCGCTGGCCGAAATTTCTGATGCGAAAGGTGCGTTGGCGGTGGCCATCGCTGCGGGAATTGGTGGGCAGGCAGGTCGCGGATTCACAGCAAACGGCGATGCCGGTGAGAAATCGCTCACTGTTTTCGATCTCGCCAGCCTCAAAACAGTCGCCAAGGTGGCACTCGATTTCGTGCCGGCCAACCTGGTTTATGACGCGGGTAGCCAGCGTTTGGCGGTCATGGCGGAGTCCAGCGGCCCTGCTACCTCAATATTTCTTGTCGATCCGCTCAAGCTGGATGTCGTGAAAAAGTTGGAGGTGGCCACGCCCGCGCCAGGGGGCATGACGGTTGATGGTCGCGGCCGGCTGTTCGTGACATTGCCGGATAAGGACAGTGTGGCAATCTACAACCTCGTCAGTGGCGAGGCACTCGGCATTTGGCCGACCGCACCGTGCCGGCAGCCGGGTTTGGTGGCCTTCGAGCGTCTGAGCTTTCGCCTCGTGATGACGTGTGACGGGACACCGGGGATAGCCACAACGATCGACGTCATGTCAGGCAAAGTTGCCGCGAGCGTGCGGACCGGCAACCAGCCGGGGCAAATTGCCGTCGATTCCCGCGATGGCCTGCTCTATTTCGCCTCTGGCGCGGAGGCAACGCTTACGGTCGTACGTGCGCGCGGGACAGATCGTTATGAAGTGCTCGAACAAATCAGCACCCGGACTTTGGCCCAGGAAATCGCAGTCGATAGCCGCACCGGGCGGGTTTTTATGGTGGCGGCAGACGTCGTGCGGAGTGTGCCGCCGCAAAGTGGTGGGCCGGCCACGACTCGGATCGTGGCCAACAGTTTCGCGATCCTGGTTTATCGACGGATGCCGATCGAGCCGTGAGGATCAAATCCAGCTCAAACACTGTCAGCATTGTAGCGAATTCGAGAACGAGTTTACGCGCATCGGTTCCTAAAGGACGGTGAGGGCTTGCCAGTAACGGCCGTCCGTTATGGCGGCGGCGATGTCCGGTGCGGCTTCCGGATCGAACTTGCGGGCAAAAAGCGCCGAAGCGCCGGCGATGCGAAACCCAGGCAGATCAAGCGTATCATCCCCCCCGGCCCTGCGGATATGATCGGCAAACATCGGCGTGCCCTGCAATTTTCTCCCCGCCATGAGCTGAGGGGCGTTGCCGAGGATGGTCTGGATCATATGTTCGTCCGGCACCTGCATGTGGCGGAAATACCGTTGAATTTCTGGATCATGCAACGACGGCAAAAGTGCCTCGATGGTGGCGCCGGTTAGCGCCCACCATTGCGACCCGTAGAAAAACTGTTCGAATATTGGTGCCCGAGATGGAATCTCGGCGAGGATTTCACGAACGAGGTGTTCAGCATCGCCGCGGATCCAGTCCATGCGATCCCGCGGGACACCATAGCGGGCCGCCGCCGGTGCGGACTGCATGGGGTTCAGCAACGGATGATCCCAGAAAACGTGGTTGTAGCGACGCCAGGGTTGCACCCAGCCATAGCGCTCGATTGCTCGCTGTGGGTCAGTTCCTGCCAGCGAAGGGTCATCCTGCACTTCGAGCAGTTCGATATATTCGGTGTCCATTTCCGACATTAATCGGTCGATTTCGGCAAACGTGCGGACAGGCAGGGCGTCGCCGCTGATGAGTATCATGCGCTGATGGCCACGGGCTGCCTCGATCAATGCCAAGGTGGCGCGCATCATCGACCATCCGCCCCAGAACACCGGAACACGTGGCGAGATCAGGGTGGCATGTGGCGGCAGGGGCAGGCTGGCCAGGAGAAAGTCACTTTTGGCATCAACATGGATGAACACGTGGAAGCGGTTTGCCATGGCCCGATCGTCCAACAGGCGCAGAAGATACGCCAAAGTGGCGGGGCGATGGGCGAGCACGAGAATGGCGGTACGGGGCAGCATTCCGCTATTTTAGCCTTGATGGAAGCAATCCTACCACTACCCTTATGCGCTACTGCGCCAAAGCCTGAGACTTTACCAATCGCGCAAACAAGCCGTCTGCCGCCATCAACTTGGCGTGGCTGCCTTGCTCAACCACCACCCCATCGGCCATGGCCACGACCAGATCGGCATCCCGCACCGTGGATAGGCGATGCGCCACGACGATGGTGGTGCGGCCTCGGCGCAAAGTGGTCAGCGCCTCCTGCACCAGCGCCTCGCTTTCGGTGTCAAGCGCGCTGGTTGCCTCATCCAGCAGGAAAATACGGGGATTGCGTAGCAGCGCGCGGGCAAGTGCGACCCGTTGGCGCTGGCCGCCGGACAGGCGCTGGCCGCCGGGGCCAACGATCGTGGCGTAGCCTTCCGGCAATTCGGCGATAAAGCCGGCGGCGGCGGCAGCCTCGGCCGCGGCGGCAATTTCGGCATCGCTGGCGTCTGGTTTACCCATCCGGATGTTGGTGGCGATGCTGTCATCGAACAGCAAGCTGTCCTGCCCGACATAGGCAATAGCGTCGCGCAAACTGGCGAGGGTGACGTGGCGCAGATCGGCACCATCAATACGGATCGTGCCCTCCGACGGATCGTGAAGACGCGGGATGAGGGTCAGCGCAGTGGATTTCCCGGCACCAGACGGGCCGACGAGGGCGATGGTTTGGCCAGGCTCGGCAGTAAAGGTCAGGCCGCGCAACCCGGGGCGACCGTCGGGATAAACATAGGTAACGTTGTCAAACGCCACCTGCCCCCGTCCCGCCGGCAATGGCACGGCACCCGGTGCATCGCGGATGATGACCGGGGCATCGATCACAGCATACACGCGGATGAGGCCACCGAGGCCTTCCTGCATCGCGGCACTCAGATTGCCCATGGCACGCAAGGGCTGCGACATCAGCATGAAGGCAGTGATAAAGCCGCTGAAATCGCCCAATGTGGTGCCGGTTCGCGACGCCTGCCAGCCGATGATGCCGATCACCAAAGCGATCGAAGCGCCGCCGATAACTTCCAGCAGCGGATCGATGCGGCTGCGGCCACGAATAATCCGCATATTGGCCCGAAACAGCTCGGTGAAGGCGCGGTCGGCACGCGCGACTTCGCCATCTTCGAGCCGATAGGCCCGCACAGTGCGCGCCTGGGCGAGACTTTCGTTAAGCAATGCCGCGGTTTCGCCGGTGCGCTCCTGCATGTTGCCGGAATTGCGCCGGATGCGCCGACCGATCTTCTGAATAGGCCAGGCTGCGAGCGGGAAAATCACCAGCGCGGCGAGGCTCAACTGCCAGTCGAGATAGATCATGCTGGCGACCAGCCCGATCACCTTGACAGCATCGCCAAGGCCGTTGGCAAATCGGGACAGGGCTTCGCGGATCACCATGGCATCGCTGGTGAACCTTGTCGCAAAGGCCGCTGGCGACTCGGTCTCGACAAAGCCGAGGTCACCGCAG
>JACMOQ010000463.1 GCA_014377905.1 Acetobacteraceae bacterium
CTTTCCCTCTTCCCCGCCACCTCTCCCCGCACTGGCCCTGATGCCCGGGGGCGGTTCGGCCACTTTGGCGCCCGTTTTGTCGCCGAAACTCTGATGTCGCTGGTGCGGGAGGCCGAAGCCGCCTATGAGGCCGCCAAGGCTGACCCGAGCTTTCAGGCCGAACCCGACATCTATCTGAAAGACTATGTCGGCCGCCCCAGCCCGATGTGGCTTGCGCAACGGCTGACCGACCGGCTCGGCGGCGCGAAAGTGTATTTCAAGCGCGATGAACTGAACCACACCGGCGCGCACAAGATCAATTCCTGCATGGGCCAAATTCTTCTGGCCAGGCGGATGGGCAAGACACGGATCATCGCCGAAACCGGCGCCGGCCAGCATGGCGTCGCCACCGCCACGGTTTGCGCACTGTTTGGCCTGCCGTGCACGGTTTATATGGGTGCCACCGACGTCGCCCGGCAGGCGCCGAACGTGTTCCGCATGAAGCTGCTGGGCGCCGAAGTGAAGCCGGTCACTTCCGGTGCCGCCACGTTGAAGGACGCGATGAACGAGGCATTACGCGACTGGGTCGCCAATGTGTCGGACACTTTTTACATCATTGGCACGGTCGCCGGCCCGCATCCCTATCCGGCGATGGTACGCGATTTCCAGTCGGTGATCGGCAACGAAGCGAAGGCCCAGTTGCACGCGGTCGAAGGACGCCTCCCCGATATCGCCGTCGCGTGCATTGGCGGCGGATCGAACGCGATGGGGTTGTTCCACCCCTTCCTTGATGACCCTTCGGTCCGCCTGATCGGGGTAGAAGCAGCCGGCCACGGCCTCGATAGCGGCCAGCACGCGGCCAGCCTGTCGCGCGGCCGCCCCGGCGTGCTGCATGGCAACCGCACTTACCTCCTGCAAGACGATGACGGGCAAATCACCGAAGCCCACAGCATCAGCGCCGGGCTCGACTATCCCGGCATCGGACCCGAGCATTCCTGGCTGCATGACATCAAGCGTGTCGAATATGTTTCGGCGACCGATACCGAAGCACTCGATGCCTTCCAGCTTTGTTGCCGCACCGAGGGCATCATCCCGGCGCTTGAACCGGCGCACGCGATTGCCCATGTCGCCAAGATCGCCCCCACCATGGCCAAGGACGCAATCATTCTGATGAACCTCTGCGGTCGCGGCGACAAAGACATTTTCACGGTTGCCGAAGCATTGGGAGTAACCTTGTGAGCCGGATCGCGGCGCGTTTCGCGCAACTGTCGGCCGAGGGTCGGGGCGCGCTGATCCCATTTCTCGAAGCGTGGGACCCGGATGCCGCCACCTCGATGGCGTTGCTGCGCGGCATGCCGGGCGCCGGCGCTGACCTGATCGAAATCGGCTGCCCGTTTACCGACCCGATGGCCGATGGTCCGACAGTGCAGTTAGCGGCCAAACGGGGCCTCGCGGCCGGTGCCACCATGGCCCACACCCTCGCCATGGTGCGCGAATTCCGCCGCGAGAATGATACGATTCCCGTCATCCTGATGGGCTACCTCAACCCGATCTTGTCCTACGGTGTCGAACGCTTTTGCAAGGATGCCGGCATATGTGGGGTGGATGGGCTGATCGTCGTCGATCTGCCGTCAGAGGAAGCCGATCTGTTGGTGCCGCATGCCACCGCCCACGCCATCGATGTGATCCGACTTGTGGCGCCAACCACCGACGCCAAGCGCCTGCCGCTGGTGCTGGATAGCAGCTCGGGCTTCGTCTATTACGTTTCGATCACCGGGGTCACCGGCACCCGCACCGCGAGCGCCGATGAACTCGCGGCCGCCATACCCCTGGTGCGCCAGGCGACTAAGCTGCCAATCGCCATTGGCTTCGGCGTGCGCAGCCCTGCCCAGGCAGCGGCGGCGGTGAAGGCGGCCGATGCCGCAGTGGTCGCCTCGGCCCTGCTGGACACGCTGGCCGGCAGTCTCGATGAGTACGGCCGCGCCGGGCCCGACACGATTCGCCTGGTGCTTGATCAGGTCAGAGAATTGGCAGATGCCGTGCGTTTCGCCCGCGTGACAGCATAGGAATGTTGCGATGAACTGGCTCACCGAATTTGTCCGTCCCAAAATTCGCACGCTGCTCGGCCAGCGCGAGGTGCCAGACAATTTATGGAGCCAATGCAGTTCTTGCCAGCAGATGATCTTCAACGCCGAGCTGGAAAAAAACCTGCGCGTCTGCACCCATTGCGGCCATCATATGAAGGTCGGCGCGGTGCAGCGCCTGTCATGGACTTTCGACGACGGAAAATTCTCGCGCATCGAACTTCCCAAGCCACCGGCCGACCCGCTGAAGTTTCGCGACAGCAAGCGCTACACTGACCGTCTCAAAGAATATCGCGAGAAAACCCATCTTGATGACGCGATCGTCGTCGGCCACGGCAGCATTGGCGGCCATCGCGCGGTCGTGGCGGTGATGGCGTTCTCGTTCATGGGCGGCTCGATGGGGGCGGCCGTTGGCGAAGGCATTGTTGCCGCCGCCAGGCTCGCCATCCTCCAGGACGCACCGTTGATCGTTTTCACCGCATCGGGCGGCGCGCGCATGCAGGAGGGCACGATCAGCCTGATGCAAATGCCACGCACGGTGATTGCGACCCAGATGGTCAAGGAAAAGGGCCTGCCGTTCATCGTGGTGCTCACCGACCCGACCACCGGCGGCGTCACCGCAAGCTTCACCATGCTCGGCGACATCCAAATTGCCGAACCAGGTGCCGAAATTGGTTTCGCCGGCGCACGTGTGATCGAACAGACAGTGCGCGAAAAGCTGCCCGACGGCTTCCAGCGATCGGAATATCTGCTTGCCCACGGCATCGTCGACATGGTCGTCAAGCGCGGCGAACTGGCGGCAACCCTGGCCCGCCTGATTGGGTTGCTGGTCATCAAACAGGTTGCGTTCGCGTGACCAGCCCCGCCCCGGGCCGCGCCGAGGCGATCATCGATCGGCTGCACGCGCGCTATCCCCGACTGATCGATCTCAGCCTGGACCGCTTGCGCAATGTCCTGGCCCGGCTCGGCAACCCCCAGGACCGCTTGCCGCCGGTGATCCATGTTGCCGGCACCAATGGCAAAGGCAGTACCTGTGCGTTTCTGCGCGCAATGGGCGAAGCCCAGGGTTGGCGGGTCCACGTCACCACTTCCCCGCATTTGGTGCGCTTTAACGAACGCATTCGGATTGCCGGAGATCTGGTAACCGACACGGCGCTGTCCGCGGCGGTCGATCGGATCGAGGCTGCCAACGGCTTGGCGCCCTTGTCGGTATTCGAATTGCTGGTCGCTGCCACGTTCGTGCTCTTTGCCGACGCACCCGCCGAACTTTGCATTCTTGAAACCGGTCTCGGCGGTCGATTCGATGCGACCAACGTAATCGCCCGGCCGGCAGCTTGTGCCATCACCTCGATTTCGCTTGATCATCGTGAAATGCTCGGCGACACGCTGGAAAAGATCGCCTTCGAGAAAGCCGGCATCTTCAAGCCCGGCGTGCCAGCGGTCACCGGCGCGCAACCGCCCAATGTCCTGGCGGTGTTGCAGGCCCAGGCCGACGCGCTCGGGTCGCGGCTTTCTGCCCGCGACCGCGACTGGACCGCGACACAATCCGCCACCGGATTTCGTTTCGCCAACGCCGCCGACGTGCTCGACCTGCCACCCCCTGCTTTGCTCGGCGCCCACCAGATCGACAATGCCGCCATTGCGGTTGCGGCATTGCGCGCAAGCGGCCTGGCTATCAGCCAGTCTGCCATCGCAACAGGCATCGCCCAAGCTATTTGGCCCGCCCGCATGCAGCGCCTGCTTGGTGCGGTGCCCGACGCGATGCCGCCCGGATGGGAAGTCTGGCTCGATGGCGGCCACAACCCGGGCGGCGGCCTGGCGGTCGCCGCGCAACTCCGCGCATGGGGCGATCGCCCGACCCATGTCGTCGTCGGAATGAAGCAGGCGAAAGATACCGCCGAGTTCCTGGCCCCGATCATGCCCTTGGCCGCCAGCCTGTGGGCCGTCGCCGAACCAGAGCAGCATCTCGCTTTACCGGTCGAGCGCATCATCGCCGCATCCGGCGGCGTGGCCAAACCCGGCCCGACCGTTGCCGCAGCCCTCGCCCAGATCGCCAGCAGTTTTCCGCCCGGCCGGGTGCTGATCTGCGGCAGCCTCTATCTTGCGGGTGAGGTTTTGAAGCAAGATGGCTGGACCCCGACTTAGAACGGCGGAAGGAAACCAAATGGCGTTGAAACGTATGGTGCTCGAAATCGGCATGGGCACCGATATCAGGGGCGCAGACCCCACCAAGGCCGCCGTCCGTGCGCTGCGCGACGCGCTTTGGCACAATTCGCTGTCGATCGGCGAACTGGTTGGCCAGCACGTTGATAGCATGCAGGTCGAAGTCCGCATCGGCGTGCCCTACCCACAACTTGTCGATCACGCCCAGGTCCTTGCCGTTTTGCCGCACGGCACCGGGACAGTCACCGTGGTTGAAGGCGGCCTCGAAATCCCCAACGATGCCGGCACCAACTCCACTTTGATCGCCCATGCCGCCGCCATCGTCCGCCTCGACCTGCCCTGAAAGGCCCCCACCATGACCCTCGTCCGAGCCATTCTCGAAATGGGCGCCGGCAATGATCTGCATGGCGGCGACTATACCAAAGCCGCACTCCGTGCCGTGCAGGACGCGCTGCATCATTCCTCGCTCACCTTTCTGCGCGCGCTCAAAATCCCCGCCGCCACCATGCAGGTCACTGTTACGATCGGCGTGCAGCAGCCCGACAAAGTTGATGCCGAGGCGGTGAAAGCCAGCCTGCCCTACGGGATCATTACGGTGCGCGTGGTCAAAGGCGGCCTGGACGTGCCGGATGATGAAAATCATGACCCGGCGGTGATTGCGACGGCGGCGATTGAGGTTCGGGTTAATACGCAGCAAGGTTGAAGAAACAGGCTTCTTTTTGTGAACGAATAGAAGCAAAAAAGCTCTTGGCTTTGGTTCGGCGTGCGCACCGGCCGCAGTGCGCAATGGACAGAAAGTCTGCCTGCCTTCCTCTAGGAACCCGTCCCGATGTCCGACGCCGCCATTCTTACCCGCACCCCGACCCGGCTTCAGACCCTCCGCCTGCTCCGTCAGGCCGTCCATAACCCGATCGATATCTGGCCGCCCGAGGTCTACAACCTGCCGATCGTGCGCGACAATTTTCTCGGCATCCCCCGCTATTACATCTCCGACCCAGCCCTGATCCAGACCGCCTTCGTCGACAATGCCGACAAACTGCACAAATCCGACCAGATGCGCCGCGCGCTTGAACCCGCCCTCGGCCAGGGCATCCTGACTGCGGAAGATGATCGCTGGCGCGCCCAGCGCCGGGTGGCAGCCCCGGTATTCCGCCCGGCCCATGTCGATAGTTTCCTCCCCGCGATGATCGCGGCGGCGCGCGCCACGGCCACGCACTGGCAATCCCTACCCAATGGCGAGGAGATCGAGGTCGGCCATCACATGATGCATGTGACGTTCGATATCATTCTTGAAACCATGCTGTCTGGCAAAGGTAATATCGATACCGACCGGGTCGAGCAGTCGGTTGCTGACTTCCTCAAATCCGCCGGCTGGGCCGCGGTGCTCGCCGCCCTCAAGGCACCGAAATGGACCCCCTTCCCCGGCAAGGCCCGCGCCGGCCGCGGGCGGCAATATCTGCGTGACATCGTCACCGAACGTGCCACGCTGCGCCGCCGCACCGGCGAACGCCACGACGATCTGCTCAGCCTGTTGCTCGACGCCAAAGACCCCGAAACCGGCGCTGGATTCTCCGACACCAACATCGTCGACAACATCCTGACCTTTATCGGCGCCGGCCACGAGACCACCGCACTCGCGCTCACCTGGACCTTCTATCTGCTTGCCAAACACCCCGACATTGAAGCCCGGGTGCTGGCCGAAATCGCCGAGGTCACCAACGGCGCCCCGCTGGAGGCCGAGCATGTTGCAGATCTTACCTACACTGGCCAGGTCATCAAGGAATCGATGCGGGTCTATTCCCCGGTCAGCCAGATCGGGCGTGAAGTGATGCAGGGCTTTATGCTCGGGCCGCACCAGATCAACCAGGGCGACCGTATCGTAGTGCCGATCCATGCCGTGCATCACCACAAACTGCTGTGGGACGCGCCGGACGTCTTCGACCCCGACCGTTTTGCGCCAGATGCGGTGAAATCCCGCCACCGCTTTTCCTGGCTCCCGTTTGGCGCCGGTCCGCGCATCTGCATCGGCATGCAGTTCGCGCTTCTTGAAGCGGCGGCAATCCTCGCAACCTTGCTGCCAGCAACCCGCCTGCATGCCCGCCCCGGCTATGTGCCGGTGCCAATTTCGCGGGTCACCACCCGGCCCGAGGGCGGGATGCACATGACGGTGGAACACCGGAGGTAAAAGCTTAAAATTTCCGCCCCGCCAGTTATCGGCTGCAAAGCGCGGCGAGGCGGGGTGGAAACCAAGTTTATTAATCATTGTTGTTTTGATATCGTAACAAATTAGTCGTGCCTTTCGCCCGCGCCTCATACGTAAATCATCCGCCCGCCCGGCCCCAGCACCAGGCCGGCCGGCACGGGCGGGGTCCTGGTGTCAGGCGTCGTCCATCGCGGCCGGGGCGACCACGGCTTGTGCGCCACCACCCCGATCCCGAGCATGCGGCATAACGGGCGCAGAATGCGCCGCGCCTGCGGAACTTCGGCGAGGAATGTTTCGAATTCCGGCTCGCGCATCAGATGTTCAAGCTGGGATGCGAACGGCGCCGCATCGTGGACAAGCAAGATCAGCCAAGCCGGGGCGTCGGGAAGGAGCGATTGCGCGGCGCGCGGCGCGGCCGGTCGGTCAACCGCCGCGCGCGGTGCCCGCGGCATGGGAAGGGTGCCGGCCCGCCACTGCGCCATCAACCGCTCAAGCTGCGCGCCCATGCGCGCAATCCGCCCCCAAACCATCACCAGCAACGCCGTGAGGGTCGGGTCACGCGCCGCCACAACCGCAATCGCGGCGCGCAGGTCAGTGAGGATTGCGGAAAAATTGAACATGTCCGTCACTTAAATTAACTAAACTCAAATGTCAAGAAATTCCTGCGTACCCAGTCCGCCCATGGCACGTTCCAACGCCGAGATATGGGCCAGAAACAATGCCGCAAGGCCCGGCGATGCAACCACACATCCCATCGCGTAAAGCGTGTCTAACGAGTCAACCTGGAAGGATCACGCTTTAATGCGCTGCCGGGCGGGCGGTGGTTAATCCACCACTTTCAAGTCCGTCCGCGAAAAATCATCGCCCGTGAATAACAAAGGCATATCCAGCGCCTTTGCCAGCGCGTAGCCGAAGCAGTCGCCCATATTCAGCGCCGCTTTGTGCCGGCTTTGTCCGAAACGGCAGAACGCCTTGATGGCGATGTCGGCGTGGGCCGGGGCAACCGCGACAATTTCAATTCCGAAGGCGCGCAGCAGACGTTCAAGCGACGCTCTCGCTGCCGCGCCCGTTCGCCCTTCAATAACCATCGACATTTCGACCCCGCCGGACCGCCGACATCAGGCGCAATTCATTGCGCTCAATTGCCCGGATGACATGCTGACCATCCGGCTCGTCGAATAGAATTGCCACGATTGCCAAGGTATCGATCACCATCAGGTCCACATACCGGTTTAATCATACCCAATGATTTCATCCGGCGTGCGCGGGTCGAGCACCGGAAGCTTCGCGAACTCCTTGACGATATCATCAATTTCCGCCGCGATGCTCCCGCGCCGC
>JACMOQ010000464.1 GCA_014377905.1 Acetobacteraceae bacterium
GCGTCGAGATCGCCCATGTCTAAATCCCCTTGAAAGACGGCGCGCGCTTGCCAAGGAAGGCCGTTTTGCCCTCCTCGTGGTCGCCGGTCATAAACATCGTTGCATGAACGGTGCGTTCCCATTCCAGAGTCTCAGCCAGCCCGCGCGCCAGGATCGACTTGGTCATCGCGGTCGTCAGCGGGGCCGCCGCCGATAATTTCGCAGCCCGTTCCAATGCCTTTTCCAACGTGGCCCCAGGTGCCACGACATGATCGACCAGCCCCCAGCGTTCTGCGGTCGCCGCGTCAATGGCTTCCCCGGCCAGAAACATCTGCCGCGCGCGGCCTTCGCCAATCCGGCGCGGCAGCGTGTGCAGCAGGGCGAAATCGGCGATCAAGCCAATCCGGCCAAACGGAGTCATGAAACTTGCATCAGACGCCGCCACCACAGTATCGCAACAAATTGCCAAGCCAACCCCCGCGCCCGCCGCCCAGCCATCAACCGCGGCCACAAACGGCTTGCTGCTTTCCAAAATCAGCCGAACCAACCGATGGGTGGTGCGAAACCTTTCGCGCCCGGCGCCGAACCCGGTCACATCCATCCCGCTGATATCGCCACCGGCACAGAAATGCCCGCCGGCGCCATTGATCACCACCGCGCGGACGCTGGTATCGGCCTCGATCCGATCAAGCGCCTCGATCAACGCCTCCCGCATCGGCATCGCCAGCGCATTGCGCCGCGCCGGCTGGTTCAAAGTCAGAACAACCGTCGCTCCGTCGCGCGCTTCAATCAGCATCAGATGTCGTCCTCATCAGGGGAAAGCCGCGCAAACCGGGCGCGGTGCAAGGCCGCCGAGCCGTATAAATTTACCAGCACCATCGCCTTACGCAGGAACAGTCCAGGATCGGCCTCATCAGTGTAGCCAATGCCGCCAAATAACTGGATTGCCTGGCGGCACACCAGCATCCCCGCGTCCGATGCCCGCGCCTTGGCACGCGACACCGCCGCCACCCGCCCGGCATCGCCCGCATCCCAAAGGGCGGCAGCACTTTCAACGCTCGCCCGCGTTAACGCCACCTGGATTTTTAAATCCGCCGCCCGGTGCTGCAACGCCTGGAAACTGCCGATAGGTTTGCCAAATTGCTGGCGGGTGCGCAGATAATCCAACGTCAGCGCAAACGCCCGGTCCATCGCACCGAGCAAATAGGCCGCCGTCGCCAGCGCCGCCTGATCCAACGCGGCGGTCAAATCCCCGGCAACCGGCGTGCACGGCGCGCCGTCCAGCACCAAAGTGCCGAACTCCCCGCCATCCTGGGTCTTTTCCAACCGCAACGACACCCCGGCAGCATCCGCCGCCACCAGCGCCAACCCGTCACGTCCGGCAACCAGGAAAGCATCTGCCCCGCCCGCGCCGGCGATGAACAGCTTGGTCCCGGTCACCCGCCCGCCCAGGACTGTGGTTTCACTGCCGACATCAAACCGATTGGCGCGCTCCTGCCACGCCGGCAGTACGACTGCGCGGCCGTCGAGCAGCCGCGCCAAATCCGTGCCGCGCAGCACCGCCGCACAAATACTTGCCCCGATCAGCGGTTCCGGTGCCAATGCCGCGCCAAGTTCCTCGGCCAGGGCGCAATAAGCGCCCATGCCCAGCCCCGCACCGCCATTTTCTTCGGCGACCAGCAAGCCTGGCCAGCCCATCTCGCACATCTGCGCCCAGACCCCACGATCGAAGCCGGGGCTTTGGAAGCGCAGCGCGCGAACACGGCGCAAATCACCTGTGCGGGGTGCTATGCCCGCCGCCGAGTCGCGGATCAGCCGAATGCTGTCCGCGCGGTCATCGTCCATTGTTAGAGCCCTGCGCGTAAAGATAATCGTGAAAACATGACTTTACGCCTTAAACGTCAACGGCGCGTCGGTCTTGGCCTGCACCAATTCACGGGTCACGCCCGGTGCGAGGTCAATTACCTCAAAACCGTCCGGGGTCACGTCGAACACACCGTAATTGGTGTAAACCCGCTTGACCGCACCAGGGGCGGTCAATGGATAGACGCATTTCCTGACCAGCTTGGATTTCCCGTCCTTGGTCATGTGGTCCATCACCACCCAAAGCCGCTTGGCGCCCGCCGCCAGATCCATCGCCCCGCCCACCGCCGGCGCGGTGTCGTTTTCGCTGGTTGCCCAATTGGCGATGTCGCCGTTTTCGGCCACTTCGAACGCGCCGAGCACGCACAGATCGAGATGCCCGCCGCGGATCATCGCGAAGCTGTCGGCATGGTGGACATAGCTGCCGCCCGGCCGCATCGTCACGTGCTGCTTGCCGGCATTGATCAGCCACGGATCGCGATCGGCGTCCGCCGGCTTCGGCCCCATGCCAAGCACGCCGTTTTCCGAATGGAACACCACCTCCCGCTCCAACGGCACGTAATCGGCAACCGTGGTCGGCATGCCGATCCCGAGATTGACGTACCAGCCTTCCGGCACGTCCGCGGCAAGGCGCTCGGCCATCTGCAGGCGGTTCCAGGGTTTGGCGTCAGTCACTGCGTCCATAGTTTGGTCCTCCAAACGATTATTCAACGGCGCTTCTTAGTGTATGACTGCTCAGGTTCCGCTCATGAAGTGGCGCCCTCGCGGTTTCGTTCCGCTAAAAAGCCGGGTCGCCGTAGGGCACATGCACCACCCGATCGACGAAAATCCCCGGCGTCATCACATGTTCCGGTGGAATATCGCCAAGCGCAACAATATGCTGCGACTGCACGATAGTGAGTGCGGCAGCCGTCGCCATGATCGGATTAAAATTGCGGCCGGATCTGCGGAACGTGAGGTTCCCCCAGCGATCGGCTTCCCACGCTTCGACCAGCGCGACATCGGCATGCAAGGCCTTTTCCAGCACCATCACCCGACCGTCGATTTCGCGGATTTCCTTGCCCTCGGCCATTTTGGTGCCCACCCCGGTGGCAGTGTAAAACCCGCCAATCCCGGCGCCGGCGGCGCGAATGCGCTCGGCCATGGTGCCCTGCGGCACGATTTCGAGTTCGATCTTACCGGCGCGATATAGCTCCTCAAAGATCGTCGAGTTGGCACTGCGCGGGAATGTGCAGATGATCTTGCGCACCCGGCCAAGCTCCATCATCAGCGCCAGGCCCGCTTGCCCGCCGCCGGCATTGTTGGCGACCACAACCAGGTCCTTCACCCCAAGGTCGATGACCCCCTGCACGAGATTGTTGGGCTGCCCGACCGACCCGAAGCCGCCGAGCAATATCGTCATCCCGTCCTTGACCCCCGCGACGGCTTCCGCCATCGAGGGTACGATCTTGTTGATCATTCGCTCCCAGTTCCTTCAGCTTTGTGTCACGTCAATAACCGCATCCACCGCGAACGCGCCGTGCCCTTCGGGCATGGCAAGCACCGGATTAAGGTCGATGCCGGCCAGATTTTCTCCTGCTTGATGCGCGAACACCGACAGGCGCGCAAGCATGGTGGCCAGCGCCTTGATGTCGGCGGGCTGGCGGCCGCGCGCGCCGGTCAGC
>JACMOQ010000465.1 GCA_014377905.1 Acetobacteraceae bacterium
GGAATGGATCGATGTGGAGAAATCCAATTCGCTTAACGGGATGGCCGCTGGGTTGACGGCAATATTGGCGGTTGCCGGCATCGCAGAGTGATCCCGCGCGCTTTTTGGGGGCCAAGCCTGATGGTGTTGGCAATGGCCTGCTTTGCCAGCATGGATGCGGCGAGCAAATGGATGATCCGCGACCACAGCACGGCGCAGCTGATGTGGATTCGCTACGGCTTTTATTGCTTCTTCGTCTTCATTCTGGTGCGAAAGCAGGCCGTCGGGGCGGCGATGCGGACCCGCCGGGCGTGGTTGCAAGGCAGCCGCGCCCTGCTCGCGACCGTCGAAGCCGCCGCTTTCGTGCTGGCGTTCCGCTATTTGCCATTGGCCGACGCCCATGCGTTGGGATCGGCATCGCCGTTGATTGTGGTGGCGCTGGCCGGTTGGATTTTGGGCGAAAAGGTGGGCTGGCATCGGGCGGCTGCGGTGGGTGCAGGCTTCGCGGGCGTGCTGGTGATTATCCGGCCTGGATTTTCCGAGCTTAGCTGGCCGCTGCTGATCCCGCTCACCGCCGCTTTCATGTGGGCTTTGTATCAGGTGATGCTGCGGATGTGCGCGCGCACCGACCATTCGGACACAACCTTGCTGTGGTCATCGGTGGTTGGACTGGTGGCAACGACCATCGTCGGCCCGTTTTACTGGACACCGATGGCGGCGATTGACTGGGTTTGGATGCTGGTGATTTCGATCCTCGGCGCCGTCGCCCATCTGGCGCTGACCAAAGCGATGCAGTTCGGCAATGCCAGCGCTTTGCAGCCCTACAGCTACACGCTGCTGATTTGGGTGGCGGTCATGGGCATCGTGTTCTACGGCGATTTCCCGGATGGCTGGACCTTGTTGGGGGCTGCGATCATCGTCGCCAGCGGGCTTTATACTTGGCACCGCGACCGGGTTGACCCCAGTGACGCACAAGAGCAGCCGCGGCTGCACGGGAGTTCCGCCCATGTCGTCCGCTCGTCTCGCTGACAAGCTCGCCAACCTGCCCGCCCCTGCCCCGCCGCGCAGGCGGATGATCTGGCCAGATCGCGGCCTGTTCTTGTTCGCCGCGATGCTGGGCTTTGCTGGCATCATGGCCGCCCGATTGACCGGGACTTCCGGTCTGCCCGTCGCGATCGGCGCGGTGAGCATTATCGGGTTTTATGCGTTGATCTGCGGCACATCCGGCTGGTTCGCAACCGAACCTGACCGGCTCGGGGATAATTGCTATTATCTCGGCTTCCTATTCACCCTCGCCAGCCTGTCGGCCGCCCTGATCGCGGTCGAGCAACAGCCACGCGCGCTGCGGGGTGAGCTGATCGAGGCGCTGATCGGGTCCTTCGGTGTGTCGCTGCTGTCAACAGTGGCCGGAATTGCATTGCGGGCGGTGTTTTTGCAGTTGCGGCCCGAAATCATGGAGACCGAGGCTGAGCTTGAACAGGAAACCCAGTTTATCGCCGCCCGGCTGCGCGATCAGCTGGCCGCCGCCGTTGTGGAATTCGAAACTTTCCGGCTGCGCACCCAGACCATGCTCGACAGCCAGACCGATCATGGTAGCCGGGTGGCCGACGAGGTCGGACGTCTGGTAGACCGGATCAGCGCGGTGGAGGTGCCGCCCGATGTCCTGACTGCCAAGCTCGATGCGGTGGGGGGCCGGGTGCTGGTCTTGGTCCACGCGCTCGAAGACGCCGCCGAGGCCGATAGCCAGCGCCAGCGCGCCCTTGCCCGGGTGGTGGAAAATCTTGACCGGATGTTTGCTCGGCTGTCTGATCTTGGCCCGTTGGAAGCCGTCGGACGGGAGGCCGCGCAATTGGCCACCGCGTTTGCCGCCGTGACGGTAGAAACCGATGCAACCCTTGCCGCACTGCACGGGCAGGCCGAACAGCTCGTAACGCTGAGTACTGCACTCAGTGCTGACAGTGCCACCATGATTGAGGCGCAGCGGGCAATCCGCATCAACCTGGCGCAATCGGGCGCGGCACTTACCCAGTTGCAGGACGGGCTGGTCGAACTGGTTGATGCGGTGACCGCGCGGATCGCGCCGTGAGACGCGGCCTTGCCAACGCCCAGGCCTATCGCAGCGGCATGGTGCTGGGGTTGACGCTCGCCGAAATCATGGTGTTGCTCGTGTTCATGATGCTGCTGGCGGCGGCGGCCTTGTTGCTGCAACAAGATAGCGCTGTCGGGGCCTTGGACGATCGGGCACGGGGGCTAGCCGCCGCCCGGGCGGAAATTCAGGTGGTGCAGGCCCGGGTCACGGGATTGGAAACCGCGCTCGATCAATCTAGGCGGATCGCGGAGCAGGCCGATCAGGCGCGGGCGCAGTCTGAGGGCGCCGCCCGCCGCCAATACTCCCAAGCAACGGCGACGCTCGCCAGACTGACCGAAGATCTTGCCGCCGCGCGGGGCGAGGCACAGACGTTAGGTGGCCAAAACGCCCAGATGCGCGGCGAAATCCAGCGCATCCACGGCAACGCCGGTTCCGGTCTCCCCTATTGCTGGACGGCATCGGACGGCAAGCCGGTCACCTTGTTGCGGATTACGCTGCGCGACACCGGCGTGATTGCGCAGGACCCTGCGCCACGGCCCAGAGCAGAGGACACGCTGTGGACGAAGCTGGTCGTCCTGCCGCGTGACCAATTATTGCCAATGGAGATTTTCTTGACCCAGGCTGGCGCGGCAATCGAGAAATCAAACAGCGATCGCTGCCGGCATGCGCTGGAGGTGATTGACGGCACCGGCCCCTCCAACAAACGCGGCTACAAGGGCCTGATGAACCAGTTATGGGGCAATTTTTTGCTGCGCGAGGTCGGCGGCTAAATGGCCATGTTGATACTTGCCTTGGCGCGGCTGCGGGATGCCGGATTATACCGTCTGGCACAGCGCGAGCAATTGGTGCGGTCAGCCGCTTGGCGCGGCCTCGCACTTCGCAAGCGTCGATTGCCGGACGCCTTGGCGATGCTGCGACAGGTTACCAGGGCGGGGAGGCTCGGGCGGATCTGGATATGGCTGGTCGCGTCATATTCCAAACGCCCCTAATTCACGAAAGTGAATCAAAGGCGCTTGGCGTTATAAAATTGCCGTTTGCGCCCGAGGCTGCGGTTGGCGGCATCGGGCGCTATGGCAAGGATCGCGGTTAGTGGCGCGATAGGTTATGGCCAGGTGTGAATGATCTTGCGTGTGCTGCGCTCGATAATCACCGGGTTTTCGTTGACGATTCCGTAGCTATAGGTGTCGCCATTCTGGACCTTCATGTTCGGCGGCAACGGATAAACCGTGACAGCAGTCGGAAGTTCCATGCCGATGCTGGGCCGCAATGCCGGGTCGGAATAGGATTTATAGCTCTCGGTGGTGGAATAGGTCCGCAAAGCCGGGGCTTGTTCGTTGGTCCAAGTGGTCGTTGTCGTGGTTGTCTGGGCGCTGGCCATTCCGGCACTGGCCAGGAGAGCCGCGGCGGCGATCGTCAAAAGAGATTTGCGCATGTGAATATCCTCGGCCGCTGGGTTAATTAAGCCAATCCCCTTGCCCAGACGAAACGGCGTCGCTGGCCCAGGTCGGATGCTCAACTTCGGTTGAAGCTGGCCGTCGCAAACCTGGGCCAGACAAGCCGGGACGTATATTATCGGAATATACTTACCCTTTGCCTTAAACGGCCGTCACCCCCGCCCGGCAAACGGCATCTTGGTCGCCATCACCGTCACAAACAGCGCGTTCGCATCCGCACTCAGCCCCGCCATATAAACAATCGTGCGCCCGACATTATCGACATCCATCGTCGGCTCGACCGCCATCGTGCCATCTGCCTGTGGCACCCCTTTGGCCATACGCGCTGTCATCGGGGTTGCCGCATTGCCGATGTCGATCTGCCCGCAGGCGATGTTGTATTTGCGCCCATCGAGCGCGATGGTTTTGGTCATGCCGGTAATCGCGTGCTTGGTGGCAGTGTAGGCAACCGAGCCCGGCCGCGGGGTATGCGCCGAAATCGAGCCGTTATTAATGATCCGCCCGCCTTGCGGGGTCTGGTCACGCATCATTCGAAAGGCGGCGTTGGCGCACAGGAAGGCGCCGTTGAGGTTAACCGCTACCACGTGCTGCCACTGGTCCCAGGTGAAGTCGCCAAAATTGGTTGCTGGCACATTGCCGCCCGCATTGTTGAACAGCACGTCGAGGCGGCCGAATTTGGCCTTGGCGGCGGCAAATAATGCCTCGACCTGCGCGGGATCGGTGACATCGGTGGGCACTGCCAGCACGTCGGCGGCCGATGCGCGGGCCAACGCGATGGTTTCTTCCAGTGCGTCGGCGCGGCGCCCGGCCAACACCAGTTTGTAGCCGTCTGCCAGCAAAGCGAGCGCTGCCGAACGTCCGACGCCGCTGCCTGCCCCGGTTACCAGAGCGATCCGTGCTGTCATATTTGCCTCCCCAAAAACCGGATTGAAGCATGATGCTTGACTGTTGTCGCCGGGCGCGCTGCGATGCGCCCAACAGCAGGGGTCCAGGCCATGAACGTCACCCGCAATATCACGCTCGACGCCGCAATCGCCGATGCCAAACGTGACTATACCGACCGCCACGCGGCGAGCCTCGCCAACCATCTGCGCGCAATTGGGCCAATGCCAGGCGGCAACACACGGTCGGTGCTGTTCTACGATCCCTTTCCCCTGACCTTCGCCCGCGGCGAGGGCGCTTACCTATTCGACATCGATGGCAATCGCTACGCCGACTTCCTCGGCGAATACACCGCCGGCATCGCCGGGCACTCCCACCCCGCCATTCGCCGCGCGATCATCGAGGCCCTTGATGGCGGCATCAATCTCGGCGGCCATAACACCTATGAGCCGCGCTTTGCTGAGGCGGTGACCGCACGCTTCCCGTCGATGGAACAGGTACGTTTCGCCAATTCGGGCACCGAGGCCAATATCCTCGCCATCAGCACCGCACGCGCCAAGACCGGACGATCCAAGGTGATGGTGATGCGCGGCGGCTATCATGGCGCGGTCTTCACTTTTTCCGCCGGCGCCAACATCAATGCCCCCTACGACTATGTTTACGGGATCTACAACGATATTTCGGCCACGCTTGCCGAAATCACCGCTAACGCGGCCGATCTCGCCTGCATAATCCTCGAACCGATGCTCGGCGGCGGTGGCTGCATCGCGGCAAGCCGGGAATTTCTGCAAGCGCTGCGCGACGCGGCAACCCAACACGGCATCGTGCTGATTTTTGATGAGGTGATGACCTCCCGGCTGTCGCTCGGTGGGTTGCAGGCCAAGGTCGGGGTGATCCCCGATATGACCGCTTTGGGAAAATATGTCGGTGGCGGCATGAGCTTTGGCGCCTTCGGCGGCCGCGCTGAATTAATGGCGCTGTTCGACCCGCGCCGCGCCGACGCGCTCCCCCATGCTGGCACCTTCAACAACAACGTGCTGACCATGGCCGCCGGGCATGCCGCGCTCACCGAAGTTTACACGCCCGAGGCCGCCGCGCTGCTGAACGCGACCGGCGAGAAATTGCGCGCCAGGCTCAACATGAGCTGCGAGCGCCAGGGTGTCGCAATGCAGTTCACCGGCATCGGGTCGATGATGGCCGTGCACATGCTGCGGGGGCCGGTGCGGTCCCCGGCCGATGCGGCGAAAGGCAACATGGCGGCCAAGGAATTGCTGTTCTTTGATATGCTCAAGGCCGGGTTCTGGATCGCCCGGCGCGGCATGATGGCGCTGAACGTGATGCTGAACCAGGGCGATTACGACGGCTTTGTGGATGCGGTGGAGGAGTTTGTGGCCTCACGCAAGCCGTTGCTGGTGTAGGCGCAGACCAAACGGGCAGCCACCCGAATGGATGACGTTGCCCGAAGCGCCGTCAACATTCAGGGCTTCACGAACTTCACCACATACTCATCCTTCGACTGCGCCGGATCGGGGGTGTTCTTGTCCTTGGGATCATCGGGGTTGGCAAGAAAATCCGCCTCGCCGAGCAGTTTGAACCCGGCCGCCTCGATCTCGCGGCGCAGGAATGCCGGCTCAATCCGGTGCAAGGTGCCGGCTTCGGAAATCCCGGTGCCGGGTCTGCCGGCATGGTCGGCAATTACGAACACCCCGCCCGATTTCAGTGCCCGGAACACTGACGCGTTCATCGCCGCGCGGTCCACGCCCATCCAGCCAAAATCGTGATAGTTGAACATCAACGTCACCAGATCAACCTTGCCCGCGAGTTCCGGGGGGGCGGCATCTTCAAACGGGCGGATCACCGCGGTGATCGGCGCGCCATTGCCGGATTTGGCGATGTTGGCGGCACGGTCAGCCAACGTCACCGGCGGTGGACGCGCGGCGGTGGGCGCGGGCGCAGGCGCGGGTGTGGCGGACGGATTGCTGTTGCCTTCCGGGGCGGCTGGCGTCGGCATGGGGCGGGCCGGATCGCGCGGCCGGTTCTGGCCGTAGACTACCCCAGTAGGCCCCACCGCGCGGGCGAGCAATTCGGTGGTGTAACCCCCGGCGGCACTGATATCGAGCGCCGTCATCCCCGGCTTGATCGCCAGGAATTCCAGCATCTGCGCCGGCTTGCGGCGAATGTCATTAGTGCGGTCGGCCGCGCTGCGATCGGGGCTGGCGATGATTTCGGCGATCCTTGCCGGTGAAATCGGTTGCGCCCATACCAGCACCGGCTGCAGCAACAGTGCCGCGCCCAGGATCGCCGCCGCCAGGTCTTTGCACATCTTTTTCATTGGGCTGTCCTTCTGCGGCTTACAACCAGCCGCGCAGTTTGAACCAGATGATCGGGCATACCGCACTCAGCACAATCAGCGCCAGCCCATACTGATAGCCCCAGGTCCAGCTCAGCTCCGGCATGTCGTGAAAATTCATCCCATACATGCTGGCAACCAGGGTTGGGGGCACGCCCACCACCGACACCACGGTCAGCACCTTGATGATATTGTTCTGCTCAATATTGATCAGGCCGAGGGTCGCATCGAGCAGCAACTGCACCTTGTTGGTCAGGTGCATATTATAGTCGTTCAAAGAACTGATATCGGCGCGCTGGGTTTCGAGCCGCAACCGCAGCGCCGGCGGCAGCGCTTCAGCGGACTGACCGAGCACATAGGGCACGATGCGCGCGACACCGAGCAAGCTGTCGCGGATTTTTGACGCAATGTCACCACAGCGCCCGATCTGACGCAGGATGGCGCGCAGATTGGCATCCTCGCGCGCTGGCGGCCCGCCCTTGTGCACGCTGAAGACATGATGGGACACGTCGTCCAATTCGGACCCAACCATTTCAAGCACGTCGGCGATCCGATCGACGATCGCGTCCATCACCCCGACAAACGCGGTTTGGCTGCCGCGATCCTGGGCGTCGGGCTTGGACCATACCGCAGCAAAGGTTTTGAACGCGGTCAGCGGTTCGAAGCGCACGGTAATCAGCCGGGATTTACTCAGCACAAACCCGAGCGGGCTGGTAATCGACATCCCCGCCCCATCGCGGAACACCACCGGGGTGGTCAAATAAAGCGCATTAGCCTCGGTACGCAGCCGGCTTGAGCTTTCGATTTCGCTGAGTTCGGCGCGATCGGGAATGTGGAAGCCAGAGTGCTGCTCGACCCAGGAGATTTCTTCCGGAGTTCCGTCGAGCAGGTCGATCCATACCGCGCCACCGGGCAGGGCGGTGGGCAGGTCATCCACGCGGTGTCCATCAAGCATCAACATTTCGACTGCCCTCCAAGCCCGGATGATCTACCCTGCACTATATTCTGTCCAATTCACCCGCGTGGCCATTGATTAAACACTGCCGCAGGGTCAATGGTTTCACCGCGCCGCCATCCCCATATCCGCGTCCCATTTGTCCGGAGTTCGCTTATGCCCACCACCCCGCGCCCAGTGATGCTTGCCATCCTCGATGGTTGGGGTTGGCGTGAAGATCGCGCCGACAATGCCGTGGCATTGGCCAATAAGCCGAATTTTGACCGGCTTTGGGCGACATGCCCGCATGCCGTGCTGCGCACATGGGGCCTTGATGTCGGGCTGCCGCCGGGACAGATGGGCAATTCCGAGGTCGGGCACCTCAATATCGGCGCCGGCCGCGTGGTTATGCAGGATCTGCCGCGCATTGGGGCGGCGATTGCGGATGGCTCAGTTGCCCGCCTGCCGGCGCTTATCGCGCTGATTGCCAAGCTGAGAGCATCGGGCGGCATTTGCCATCTGATGGGGTTGGTGTCACCGGGCGGGGTGCATTCGCACCAGCATCACGCGATCGCGCTGGCGGAGATTTTGACCAAAGCTGGCATTAAGACTGTGGTGCACGCTTGGCTTGATGGGCGCGACACACCGCCACGGTCGGGGGGCAACGATATCGCCCTGCTTGCAGCAGCCCTGCCCACAGGTGTGAAAATCGCCACCGTCAGCGGACGCTATTTTGCAATGGATCGGGATAATCGCTGGGACCGGATATCGAAGGCCTATCTCGCCATGGTCGAGGCCGATGCACCCCGCGCGGCGACCGCTACCGAAATGATCGCAGCCGCCTATAAGGCCGACATCACCGATGAATTCATCCTGCCGGCGGTGATCGGCGATTATGCCGGGATGCAGGATGGTGATGGCATTCTGAGTTTCAATTTCCGCGCTGACCGGGTGCGTGAGATTCTCGCTGCCCTGCTCGATCCAGGGTTTTGCGGCTTCACGCGACCACGAATTATTCAATTCGCGGCAGCCACCGGCATGACCTATTACAGCGACGCCCTGGCGCCCTTCCTTGCCACGATGTTCGCGCAAATCCCGATGACGCATTTGCTTGGGCAGGTCGTCGCGGCGGCGGGCCGCACCCAGTTGCGCATGGCCGAGACCGAAAAATACCCCCACGTGACCTACTTTTTCAATGGCGGGGAGGAAAAGCCCAACCCGCACGAAGATCGGGTGATGGAACCATCCCCCAAGGTCGCGACCTATGATTTGCAGCCGGAAATGTCGGCGCCGGCCCTGACCGACAAGGCGGTGGCCGCGATCGGTTCGGGCAAATACGACTTGATCATTCTGAATTTCGCGAATGCCGACATGGTTGGACATAGTGGCAACTTGCCGGCGGCGATCCGTGCGGTTGAAACCGTCGATACCGCGCTCGGCCGCATTGCCGACGCGATCGCCAAGGCGGGCGGGGCCATGCTGGTGACGGCCGATCACGGCAATTGCGAAATGATGCGCGATCCGGTGACCGGCGGGCCGCATACCTCGCACACCACCAATCCGGTGCCGGTATTCATCACCGGCAGCACCGCGACGGCGCTGCACGACGGAAGACTTGCCGATATCGCCCCGACCCTGCTCGCTTTGATGGGCCTGACCCAGCCGGCGGAAATGACAGGCCAAGCGCTGTTCGGCGCAAAATGATCGCCAGACTGGCGCTGGTGGCGCTGCTCGTGGCGTTGTCCTGCGCCAGTGGGGCCGCGCCATCGGCCCGCGACGCACAGCTTGCCGCCCAGGCCCGGGCGGCGGCCGCCCGCGCCGAGGAACAGGCATTGGCCTTGGCCCAGACGGGGGCGCTTGCCCGCTTGCGCCTCGCCGAAGCTGCGACCGACGCGGCGGCGGAAAAACTCGCCGGTCTCGCCCAGCGCCGCAACCGTGTAGCATCGCGTCTGGCATCGCGGGAAGCCGATGTCACACCGCTTGTTCCGGCGCTGTATCACCTGAACGCTGACCCGATCGCGGTATTGGCCAGCATCAACATTCCCGCCGACCAGGCACTGGCCGGTGCCAGGCTGCTTGGCGCAGTCGCCCGCCAGATCGCGCTTGATGCCGCCGGTGCGCGCGCCGAGAAAACCGAGTTGGACGGGCTGCAAGCTGCATTCGACGCCGAGTTGCCCAGGCTTGCTGCCGCCCAGATCGCCCAGACGCAGGCTGCCGTCAGCCTTGATCAGCAATGGCGCCGAACCGTCAAAACCCGGCGCGAAGCCGATGATGACGCAGCTTCCGCCAACCGTCAGGTTGCACTTGATGCCGCCCACGCCGAAACCGTCAACGCCGCCATTGCCCGGATCGAGGCTGCGCGTGACCGCCGTGAAATGGTGACAATCGATCAGGCCAAGCCCGCCCGGGTTGCAGCGATCCAGGCTTTCACTGCTCCGGTGTCGGGTGCCATCACCCGTCATTTCGGTGATGCCACCGATGCCGGGGCCGCCACCGGGGTGACCTATCAGCCAGCCCCTGGCGCGCTTGTGGTGGCACCTTGCGGCGGCCGGGTGGTGTATGCTGGCCCGTTCCGCAGTTTCGGCATCTTGCTAATTATCGATTGCGGCGGCGGCACCCATGTTGTCCTGTCCGGCTTCGAACGGCTCGACACCCCGCTTGGGCGCGGTATTCCCAGTGGCGCACCGGTCGGTGTCATGCCAGGTTGGAACCCGCATGCATCCAAACCCCGCCCGTTGCTGTATGTCGAGGTGCGGCGTGCGGGCCGTGCGGTCGATCCGTTACCGGTGCTGGCCGGAAAAGGTGCACTGTGATCCCCGCTACTCGCACTGGAAGTTTCCCGCTATAGAGACATATTGCATCAGAAGCGGCGTTGCGCCGATACGCCACGCGAGAGGATTGAACCGATGAAATTCCGCACCGGGCTGTTGTTGACCGCCGCTTTTTCGCTAGGAGTGCTGGCGAGCCCGATCTCGTCGCTGGTGGAGCATTACACCGGGACCAACCTGTTGTCCCCAGCCCAAGCCCAGAGCAGTGCCGCTGGTGCCGCCAAGTCCGATCCCTATGCGCTTCTAAACCTGTTCGCCGATGTCTTTGAAAAGGTGCGCGCCGAGTATGTCGAGCCGGTCAAGGACCGCGAGATGATCGAAAGCGCGCTGAGCGGCATGCTCGCAGGACTTGACCCGCATAGCCGCTACATCACGCCGAAGGCCTATAAGGACCAGCAGGTCGAACAGAAGGGCGAATTCGGTGGCCTTGGCATCGAAGTCACCCAGGAAGCCGGGGTGATCAAAGTCATCAGCCCGATCGACGACACCCCGGCCAAGCGCGCGGGGGTGAAGGCCGGCGATCTGATTGTGGCGATCGATGGCGTAACGGTGCTGGGCATGAGCCTGGAATCGGCGGTTGAAAAAATGCGCGGCGCACCGAACACCAAGATCAACGTCACCATCCGCCGCGATGGTGCCGATAAGCCGATCCAGATCAGCATGACCCGCGAAGCCATCAAGATCCAGGTGGTAAAGTCCCGGCTGGAAGGCGACATCGCTTATATTCGCCTGTCGAGCTTCATGAGCGAGCAGGCTGAAAGTTCCATCCGCCGCGCGTTCAACACATTGCGCGATCAGGCTGGCGGCAAATTGCGCGGCGTGGTGCTGGATTTGCGCAGCAATCCGGGAGGGCTGCTCGATCAGGCGGTCGCGGTGTCCAACGACTTCATGCGCCAGGGCGAGATCGTTTCGATCCGCGGCCGGCGCAATGAGGAAAGCCAGCGCTGGCAGGCCAAGAATGGCGATATCACCGACGGGCTGCCGCTGGTGGTGCTGATCGATGGCGGATCGGCGTCCGCCAGCGAAATCGTTGCCGGCGCCTTGCAGGACCATCGCCGCGCCATTGTCGTTGGCCAACGCAGCTTCGGCAAAGGCAGCGTCCAGACGGTAATCCCGCTCGGCCCCAATGGCGCGATGGCGTTGACCACGGCGCGCTATTATACCCCGTCCGGTCGCTCAATCCAGGGCCTTGGGTTTATGCCCGATGTAGAGGTTGCGCTGACCAGGGAAGAAAAGCCCCGTTTCGGGCCGTCGCGCGAGTCTGATCTGAATGGCATCATCACCAACAAGGGTGGTGCGCCGACTGATTCGCTCGCCGCCCGTACAGATATGCCCGCGGTCGTGAAAGACATCCCCAAGCTGCCGCCGGAAAATGCACCGGTCTTTGATCCCGCCAAGCCGGAAACTGACTTTCAGTTGCAACAAGGCCTCGTGGTGGTGCGCGCGATGCAGGTTGCCGCGTCACGGTAGCAAACAGGATTGATTAACTCTTTGCGCGCATAACCGTCGGCAGACAGTGCCAGGACGGCAAGGCGGACAGACATGCGGGGGTTCACGAGTAGGCGGCACGAAACCCCTGGACCAGTGCAGGCGGAGCCTGGGCGCAAATCGCGGGCCTGGCAGGCGCTTTCGGGGTTTTGGGCCGTTACGCTCATGATACTCGGTGCTGGCGCCGGCACGTTGCAAATACTTGGCCCACCTGCCCAGGCCAAATTGCACACAGCCATCCACCCGCACGCGGCGCCTGCCCTCGCTGATCCGCACACGACCGCCAAACCACCGGCCGGCCCGGTGAAAACCGAACCCGCGCTGGCGCCGCGCGGCATCGCGGCAACCACGCCACGCCCGCCAAATGCCGCCATCCCCCCCCCAGATGATGATCTGCTGATCGCCGCTGAACCCGGCAGTGCCACGCGTCTGCCGCGCATCGGCGCCGATGGCCGCATCCCACTTCACGTTTACGCCGCCGGTTGGGACCCATCCGATGGGCGAAAGAAGATTGCCGTGCTGGTCGCCGATATTGGATTGTCGATCCAGCTCAGCGCCGATGCCACTGATCGATTGCCAGCAGCAATGTCGTTCGCAATTTCGCCTTATGCGGTGCAGAATCAGGCGCTGCTGGCCCGCATCCGCGCTGCCGGGCACGAAACGCTGGTATCACTGCCGATGGAGCCCGCGATTTTCGGCCTCGCCGATGCCGGCCCGCGCGCCCTGCTGACCAGCGGTTCGCGGGATAGCAACGCCATCCACCTGAACTGGGCGCTGTCGCGCTTTGCCGGCTATGTCGGGGTGACCGGCGCGCTTGGCCCGCTGCGGGGCGAACGCTTTGCCGCCTCCACCCAGATGGGGGACGTCCTGGCCACCACCGCCGGCGCCGGCTTGCTTTATATCGACCCGCGCATCGGCGTCGCCAAGGCGGACCCAGCCGCCGAAACCGCGCTGGCGCAACGCAATGTCGATCTTGTGCTGGATAGCAACGGCGCCGATGCGCGCGAAATCGACCAGCGGCTGATGCAGCTTGAAGCTATCGCCCGCCGGAACGGTGCCGCATTAGGCCTTGTCGGCGCGGCAACTCCGGTCATGATCGAACGGTTAGCCACTTGGGCGTCCCGCCTGACGACTGACCTAATACGCGTCCCGGTCAGTGCAATTACCTTGGCCCAGCGTGCAGCGATTGTGGCAGCGAAATAGCGGCGCTGCGTATTACGTCGGCACCGCGATCTGATACCGTTCCGCGATCGCTGCCAACTGCCCCCAGGTCGTCGCGTCAACCTCAATCCCGTTGGCCATCCGCGCGGCCCTGGTGGCGCGTTCCGGATCGCCGGCCACCAGCACCGGCATATCGGGATCGGATGGGGCGGCGGATTTTACCCAGGCGATCATCGCGTCGATTTCGGCCATCATCGAGTCGCGGTTATTGAGCCGCTGCGGGTCGATAACGATGCTGAGCATGCCGTTGATGATCCCACGCTCCGGCGGAGTCATGGATTGCACGGTGGGTGATCCGACAATCGCACCGGCGAGGATTTCGCAGATCAGGGCCAGGCCTGACCCCTTATGTTCGCCGAACGGCAGCACCACCCCGCGCTGATCGCCGTACATCACCCCCGGATCGGTGCTCGGGTTGCCATCATGGTCGAGCAGCGCGCCATCGAGCATCGGCTTGCCGGCATTATGCGCCACCCGCACCTTGCCCATCGCCACCCGGCTAGTGGCGAAATCCAGCAGAATCGGCTCGTTCAGATTGGTGCCGGGGATAGCAATGCACACAGGATTGGTCAGAAACCGCCCTTCCTTGCCACGGTAAGGCGCCACCGGCGGTGGGCCAGAGGCGACGTTGACGAAGTGCAGCGATACCATCCCTGCCCGCGCGGCGATTTCGCCATAGGTGCCGACCCGGCCGATATGATGGGCATTGCGTAGCCCATTTACCGCCACGCCATGGGTGCGCGCAGCCCCAATCGCCCATTCCACCGCCTGGCGTGCCACCACTTGGCCGTAGCCGGCACGGGCATCCCAGACCGAAATGGTGCCGCTGTCGGAAATGATTTCTGGCGCCTGGTTCGGCCGCAATGTGCCGGCCTCGAAATCCTTCACATAGGCCACCAGCATCCCGATGCCGTGACTGTCGTGGCCACGCAGATTCGCCTCGATTAGATGGTCGGCGACGATATCAATCTCGGCCTTGGCGCTGCCACCGGCGGCGACCAGATTGCGGGCGAAGTCGCGCAAGACGAGGTGGTTGACGATCACGTTATTACCCCTGGACGATCAGATTGGTTTGCCAAGTGTAAGCGACTGCATACGATCTGGTCCACCCCTCGGGCGGTGCTCCGTCAGGCCGGGCGTCCGGCGCGATGATAGGGATGCCCCGCCAGGATCGCCTGCGCGCGATAAAGCTGCTCCACCAGCATGGCCCGCACCAGCATATGCGGCCAGGTCATCCGCCCGAGCGACAAGGTTGCATCGGCCCGCGCAAGCACCACAGCGTCCAGCCCTTCTGCACCGCCGATGACGAAGGCGAGTGCGCGGCCAGTTTCGCGCCAATGGGCCAAACTACGCACCAGCCCTTCGGTATCGGGTGCCGCGCCGCCGAGGTCGAGCGCCACCACAAAACTGCGGGCCGGAAGGGCGCCGATCAAGCCAATGGTCTCGCGCCGTTTAATCTCGGCCGGGCTGCCATGGCCATCGGGGATTTCGATGAGGCGCGGGGATGGGCGCAGGCGCTTCAGATAGCGCTCAACCAGGGCCGCTTCCGGCCCTGCCCCGGCGCGGCCAACTGCCACCAGCAGAGTTTCAGCCAGCTTTGTCGTCCAGGTCGGGGCCCCACATTTTTTCGAGCCCGTAAATCTCGCGCGCTTCGGCCTTGAACAAATGGATCACGATGTCCCCGGCATCGATCAGCACCCAGTCAGATCCGGTCGCCCCTTCGATCAGCACCCGCTTCAAGCCAGCTTCCTCGAGTTTGTCTTCGAGATGGACGGCCATTGCGCTGATCTGGCGGTCGGCGAGGCCGGTGGCGATGACCATGCGATCGGCGAAGGCCGCGCGGCCTTGAAGGTCGATGGCGACGATGTTCTCCGCCTTGTCCTCGTCCAGGCTCGTCATAATAATCGCCTGGAGCGCGTCGAGGCGGGATGGCTCGGTCTTGGTTGGCCGCTTGGTGCTGGCGCGCGGGGCTTTGACCTTGGGCCCGGCAGCGGCGGCCTTCTTGCGCGGCGTGCCTGGGCTGGTGGGCACGGCAAGCTTGCTGCCGGACGCAAGCACGGGCTTGCGCTTGCGGGGGGCAGTGCCAGTGATGGCCGGCGGGGTGGTCGGTTTGCGGGCGATGGTGGCGTACTCCGGTATCAGGGAAATTGGGCGGCGAGGCGGATCTGGGTGGCAGAGGCGGCGTGCTGGCGGGTCGGCAGGAAAATCCAGCGCGGCGCCGTCAATCCGCTAAGGATGGCGGCATGGCGCGCTGACAGCCGGGCCGGTCGCAGCCTCCGTGCGGCACAGCCGGCAAGGGCACGGTGATTGTATGTCGGACGGGGCAGCACCGCAAACGGCATCAGCCTGACGATGCGTTGCCAATGCTTCCAGCGCGGTAGTTGCACTAAATTATCCGCGCCCATCAGCCATGTCAGGCGGGCGTTGGGGAAGCGGATACGCAGTTTGCGCAGCGTGTCAGCGGTGTAGCGCGTGCCAAGCCGTGCCTCGATATCGGTCGCGACAATGCGACGTCCATCAGCAATACGGTTGGCGCTGGCGAGCCGCGCGGCAAGTTCGGCCATGCCCGCTGCCGGCTTCAACGGATTGCCGGGCGATACCATCAGCCAAACCTGATCGAGCCGCAGCACCCGCCGCGCGAGCATGGCAACATGCAAATGTCCCGCATGCGCCGGATTGAACGATCCGCCGAGCAGCCCGATCCGCGTCCGTCGACGGTCGCCGAAGGTGGGAATTTCGCTCAGGGTCGGATCTGCCCGGTGCCGGTGATGACATAGCGATAGGTGGTCAACTGCTCCAATCCGACCGGGCCACGCGCATGCATGCGGCCGGTGGCGATGCCGATCTCGGCGCCGAAGCCAAACTCGGCGCCGTCGCAGAATTGCGTTGATGCGTTCCACAGCGCGACCGCCGACGAAACGCTGCGGAGGAATTTATCCGCAATAGCGGCATCGTCAGTGATGATCGCGTCGGTGTGGTCACTGCCGTGATGGGCGATATGGTTGAGCGCCTGGTCAATGCCATCGACGACCGCGACTGACAGCACGCTGTCGAGCCATTCGGTATCGAAGGTGCCCGACACCGCCGGCGCCATGCTGGGCACGATGGCGCGGGCGCGCGGACCGGCGCGGAAGCTGCACCCCAGCGCCGTAAGATCGGCGGCTATCAGCGGCAACAGCGTGGGGGCGATGGCGGCGTCGATCAACAGGGTCTCGGTTGCGCCACACACGCCGGTGCGGCGCATCTTGGCGTTGGCGACGATGCGGCGGGCCATGTCGGGGTTGGCGGCTTGGTGGACATATGTGTGGCAAAGGCCTTCGGCATGGGCAAGCACTGGCACCCGTGCCTCGGCCTGCACCCGTGTGACCAGGGATTTGCCACCGCGCGGGATAATCAGGTCGATCTGGCCAGCGGCGGCGAGCATTGTGGCGACATAGGCGCGGTCGGTCGAGGGCGGAATTTGCACCGCCGCTTCCGGCAGTCCGGCGTCGCGCAATCCCGTTGAAACGGCTTGGTGGATTGCGCGCGCGGAATGGAAACTGTCCGACCCACCACGCAAAATCACCGCGTTGCCGGATTTGAGGCACAGTCCGGCGGCGTCTGCCCCGACATTGGGCCGGCTTTCATAAATCATTCCGATCACCCCGATCGGGGCGGCGATGCGGCGAATGCGCAGGCCGTTCGGGCGGGTCCAGTCCGCCAGGGTGCGGGCGAGCGGGTCGGGCAGGGCCGCGATATCATCCAGCCCTTGCGCCATTGCCTCGACACGCTGGGGGTTTAACGCCAGCCTGTCACGGAATGCCGGAGTGCCACTGCCGGCATCGAAGGCCAGCAAATCCAACTCATTGGCGGCAATGATGTCGCGGGCCTGGGCACGCAATTGGGTTGCCGCCGCGTGCAGCCCGGCGTTGCGGGCATCGGCGGAGGATTGCGCCAGCAACGACGATGCCGCACGCGCGGCCCTTGCCGCATCCCGAAGCCAATCGGCGATGGCATCCTGGTTCATATCCATGGCGTTGCTCCCCCCAAACTCTGCCCGGTTCTCTAGCCCAGCACCAGATCATCACGATGGATCAGCACATCACGGCCGCGCCAGCCGAGGATCGCTTCGATCTCGCCGGATTTATGGCCTATGATGCGTTGGGCGTCGGTACTGGCGTACGCGGTTACCCCGCGCCCGATCCGCGCGCCGTCCGGACCCAGCACTTCCACCACGTCGCCGCGTTCGAACTGCCCGGCAAGGGCTTTCACCCCAGCCGGAAGCAGCGATCGTCCGCCCTGCAGTGCCCGTGCGGCACCGGTATCAATGGTAAAACTGCCCGCTGAGCCCAAAGAGCCAAGGATGAAACGCTGCCAGGCCGAGCGGCCCTCGGGTGCCGGCAGGAACCAGCTGCAGCGCAGCCCATCGGCGAGCGCGCGCAACGGGTTAGGCAAATCACCGCGGGCAATCGCCATGGCGCAGCCGGCAGCTGTGGCAATGCCGGCGGCGGCGAGCTTGGTGCGCATCCCGCCGCTGGAATACCCCGGTGGCGGATCGCCGCCCATCGCCTCGATTTCGGGCGTCATCGCAGCGATAACCGGAATATGGGCGGCGTTGGGATCGCGCTTGGGGTCGGCGGTGTAGAGTCCATCGATGTCAGACAGCAGCACCAGTTGATCGGCCTGCACCATCGCGGCCACCCGGGCAGCGAGGCGATCATTATCGCCAAAACGGATTTCGGCGGTCGCCACGCTGTCGTTTTCGTTGATAACCGGCACGCAGTTGAGATCGAGCAAGGTGGTCAGGGTGGCGCGCGCATTGAGGTAGCGGCGGCGATCCTCGCTGTCGTCCAAGGTCAACAACAATTGCGCGGCGGTAATTTTGTGTTCAGACAGCACGTCGGTCCAAGCCTGCGCGAGGCGAATTTGGCCCACCGCAGCGTCCGCCTGCTTTTCTTCGAGTCGCAACACTTTGCGAGTGAGCTTTAAGGACCGACGGGCGAGCGCAATGGCGCCGGACGACACCACAATCACCTCGGTGCCGGCTGCCCGCAGCGCCGCGATATCGGCGGCGACGCCGCGCAGCCAATCCATGCGTGGGGCCGCCAATGCCGGATCAACCACGAGCGCGCTGCCAATCTTAACCACCAGACGGCGGGCGTCACGCAGAGAGGGAGTCATTTTTGTCGGTGCGCCATAATGGCGTCCCAGATCACCCGTTGCAATTCAACCATGCCGGTCCCGGCGACGCCAGAAATTACATGCACGGTTTGCCCGGACGCTTTGGCCAAGGCGGCGCGACGCGACGAGATTTCCCGCGGGGTCATGGCGTCGCATTTGTTGAGCACCAGGATTTCGGCCTTGTCGGCGAGGCCGCCGCCATATTCGGCAAGCTCATTCCGGATGGTCCGCCAGGCCTTCACAACATTGCCGGCGGCGCCGTCGACCAGATGCAGCAACACCGCGCAGCGTTCGACATGGCCAAGGAAGCGGTCACCGAGTCCGGCGCCTTCATGCGCGCCTTCAATCAGGCCGGGGATGTCGGCGATGACAAATTCCTGGGTATGCGACAGCCGCACCACGCCAAGCTGAGGGTGAAGCGTGGTGAAGGGATAATCGGCGATTTTTGGCCGCGCGGCGGATACGATCGACAGGAGCGTAGACTTGCCGGCGTTGGGCAGCCCGACAAGGCCAACATCGGCGATCAGCTTCAGGCGCAACCAGATCCAACGCTCCTCCCCCGGCCAGCCCTTGTCGGCACGACGTGGGGAGCGGTTGGTAGAGGTTTTGAAATGCGCATTGCCAAAGCCGCCATCGCCGCCTTTCAGCAGCATCACCCGCGCGCCGGGTTGGTCGAGATCGGCGAGCATGGTTTCCTGGTCATTGTCGAAAATCTGGGTGCCGATCGGGACTTTGATCACGACATCGGGTGCACCGGCACCGGTCATGTCCGCACCCCCGCCATTGCCACCCTTTTTGCCACGGAAATGCTGGGTGTAGCGGAAGTCGATCAGGGTGTTGAGGTTGGGCTGAGCCTCAAAGATGATGTGCCCGCCGCGTCCGCCCATGCCGCCATCGGGACCACCAAACTCGATAAAGCGTTCGCGCCGGAAGGCGATGACACCATCGCCGCCATCGCCGGAGCGCACATAGATCTTGGCCTGGTCGAGGAACTTCATGACGATTTCAGACAAAAAAGGGGGCCGGCTTGCGCCGACCCCCGGAACCTTTGTGAACGGGGATGGGCGCGATTATTCTGCGGCCATCAGCAGTGGCGCCACCGACACATGCACCCGATCATCAGAACGACGCTGGAATTCCACCGTGCCTTCAATCAGCGCGAAAATCGTGTGGTCCTTCCCAAGGCCGACATTGCGACCCGGCTTCATCTTGGTGCCGCGCTGGCGGATGATGATGTTGCCGGCAACGACCGCCTGGCCGCCCGACTTCTTCACGCCAAGGCGCCGGCCTTCGGTATCGCGACCGTTGCGGGATGAACCGCCTGCTTTCTTATGTGCCATCGTGCCGGCCCCTTAAGCTGCAATGATGTCGGAAACGCGAAGCACGGTCACGCATTGGCGGTGACCATTTTTGCGACGGCTGTTCTGCCGGCGGCGCTTCTTGAAGATGATGATTTTTTCCAGCCGATCCTGGGCGATGACGGTCGCAGTGACCGAGGCACCGGCGACATTGGGGGTGCCCAACGTCATGCCGGCATCGCTGCCAACGGCCAATACGTCGGTAAAAGTAAACACGCTGCCGGCTTCGGCTTCGAGTTTTTCCACTTTCAGGATCATGTCCTGGGTCACGCGATACTGTTTTCCGCCGGTGCGGATGACTGCGAACATCGTCTATTGGTCCTGCTATCTGAACCGCCAATGCATACCAACCAAAAAGCTGCCACACGATGACGGACGGCCGGATGATCCTGGCCGCCGGGAAGCGGGGGTTATAGCGACGACGTGCGCGCTGTCAATTGGTTTGCTATGCGTTGCGACAGTTGCAGACCGTCCCCGCTCAGAATATAACGCGCCTCCGCTCGGACAGGAGAGGTGCCAGAGTGGTCGATCGGGACGGTCTCGAAAACCGTTGTACCTTCACCGGTACCGTGGGTTCGAATCCCACCCTCTCCGCCAAACCGTTGGATTCCTGTGTCCGCAATCGACCGGAATCCCCACCTAAACCCCTGATAAACCTCAAAAATACCCCTTCAATCCATCGCACCTATTCGCTTGCGTTCGCCCTCAATCGGGCTTATTGATTGGGAATATTGGTGGGAATGAAAATATCCCCATCTGCCGGGGTGCATTATGGCGCGACCGATTAACCTGCTGACTGCGGTGCAAGTCCGAACCATCGGACCGGGACGCCATGCCGACGGCAAGGGGCTTTACCTGCTGGTGAAGGAAGCGGGCGGAGCGTCCTGGGTTGTTCGCTATAAGCATGGCGGAAAGCAGCGTGATGCCGGCTTGGGGGCTGCCCGTGGTGGTGATGCTGTGCGGCTGGCCGAAGCCCGCACCCGCCGCGATGCGCTATGGACGATGCACCGGGGCGGAGTTGACCCCCTTGCCGAGAAAGCCGCCGCAAAGGCGAGGGCAGCCGCCGAGGCGCAAGACAAGCGCGCCCGTGCCGTGACATTCCAAGCAGCCGCCGAAGCCTATATCCTCGCCAATCAAGCCGGGTGGGCGAATATCAAACATGCTGCCCAATGGCGCGCGACGCTGGCAGCCTACGCCTATCCCCACCTCGGCGCGCTGCCTGTGGCGGAGGTGGGAACGCCGCACATCCTCGCCGCCCTGCAACC